>DASSGE010000372.1:0-8064 GCA_035693605.1 Binatia bacterium | reverse complement strand
AGGCGCTGCGGCAAAACTCACCCGAGCGAAGCAAACCAAAAGCGTCGCACAGACGAGCAATATTCCCGCCGAGATTCGAGCGCGAGCGAAAATCATGTCACGGCGGAAACGCAGAGAACACAGAGTCCGATTGGTAAAACTCTTTGCTCCGCGTTTTCTGCGCCGCCGCGTTGAATTCTCCGAACACCTCACGCTTGGCATAAAGCTCCTGAACAAAGCAGCTGTCCTTCGATTTGGTTTATGAACCGCCTGTCGATAAAATCCGGTTTAGCGTTTCAAGACCAAAACCGTTCTCGCCAGCGCGGAATCGCCAACGCATTGACCACCGTGTCCGGGACTTTGCCATCAAGCAGGGCAAGAATACTCTCTGCCGCCAGCCTTTGACCGGCGGCCTGGGAGCCGGGATTGGTGCCGATGGTATGAGGCGTGAGTATGAGTTTCTCCGGATCGACCTGGCGCAAGGGATTGGTCATTGGCGTCGGCTCTTCGGTATAGACATCGAGCGCGGCCCCGGCAATAACATTGCCGTTCAGAGCTGCGATGAGATCGGGCTCTTTGATAGCCGGACCGCGCGAAGTGTTGATGAGAAAGGCGGAAGGCTTCATTAACTTTAACTGCTCCATGGCGATCATGCCGCGGGTCTCACGCGTCAATACGACATGGAGCGTGACGACATCCGCTTCGCGCAGCAACTCTTCGAGGGAAACCATCTTGACACCGAGATCCGCTACCGTCTCCTGTTTAACATATGGATCATAACCCAAAATCTTCATGCCCCAGGCATCCAAGCGCTTGGCGACGTTCTGCCCGATGCGACCTACGCCAATGATTCCCACGGTCTTGCCCAACATCAGCACGCCGTTATTGCGCGCTTCCTTCCAGCCATGGTTGCGCATATGCGCTTCGTTTCGCTTGAGGCGCTTGAACAGCGCCACCATCAGACCGATGGTCGCTTCGGCCACGCCCATGTAGTTTTCCGGAGTTGGGCTGTTGCAGCAAATAATCCCGAGATCGGTGGCAGCATCGACGTCGACCGACTCAATGCCGATACTTGACTTGACCACCGCCTGTAGGTCGGGACAAGAGTCTAAGATGTCCGCGCCGATGAAATCACGTCCGGCGGGAAAAACGATCGCACAGTCACCGATCAGCTTGATCAGATCGTTGCGCTCATAGCGGAACTCGCGAAATTCGTCGAGCGGCTTGCCCAGCACCAGTTCACAGCCGGCTTGGCGCAGGGCGTCCTCGGTTACCCGCAATGTCGTCGGGCCGGTGAAGCAAATCTTGCGTTTTGCGGCCATGGTACTCCTCAGCTCAAGTTGTAAAGTCTCTTGGCGCTCTCGGCGAATAGCCATTTTTTCGCTTCATCGTTCAGGTCTTTGCGCCTACTGAGATGCTCGATATTCTCCGGGAACTCAGTATCCCAATGCGGGAAGTCCGAGGCGTAATAGATATTTCGGTGCGACAGAATTTCGCTGGTGGCGCCGATCAAGGGTTCGTAGTCTTCGGCGTGGAAATAGATTCGGCCGTCCTTGAGATACTCGATGGGCTTTTTTTTGCACATTGGCGCTTCCACTTCGCCGCGGATCTCCCACTCCTCGCTCATCCTGCCGAACCAGTACGGTGCCCAACTGCATCCCGCTTCCATGAAAGCGATCCGCAGTTTGGGAAATCGGTCGAAGACGCCGCGAAACATCAGACTCGTGCAATGCATCATCTGCGCGAACGCGTGTGACAGCGTGTGCACTTCGATAAACTGATCGAACATGTCGCCGGCAAAATAATGCGGTCCGCGCACGGTAGCGTGAACGCCAACCATACAGTCGAGTTTTTCGGCCTCTTCGTAGATCGGCCAGAAGCTTTCATGGCCGAGCGGCTGGCGCAGCCCGACCGCCGGCAGCATCAAGCCGGCCAGTTTCAATTCATTCACCGCCCGGCGCAATTCTTTGACCGCCTCGGGCACGTCTTGGAAGGCCGCCAAGGCAACGCACTTCAAGCGCGGGCTAACTTTCTGAAACTCTTCCGAACAGAAATTATTCCAAGCCTGAGCGTACTGCACCGCAACATCAGGCTCGCGGATCCAGCCGATGCTCAAGCCATTGGTCGGATAGAGCACCGCGGTGGCGACAGCGCCGCGGTCCATGGCCTCAAGCCAACTCTTGGCGTCGCCAGCCCGGCTGCCGAGTTTGCCGCTGAGCGAGCGGTCCCAACTATCTCCCGGCGTCAGCGACGACACCCGTTTGACATACTTTTCCGGCATATATCTTTTGAGCTGCGCGTCGCTTTCGGTGATATGTCCGTCGGCATCGATGACTTCGAACTGGCCCGCCATATTCAGTCCTCCCGCTGGTTTGATGATTCGGCTTACGCCTCATCGACTCGCCCTGTCAAGAGCAACCAAGCAGCCTATTCGGTAAGAATTTTCTTGAGCCAAACGACGAAAAGATGGTACCAAGATAGCGCAAGGGCAGCCCCTCTCGGGGCGTGTTGGACGGAGTAAAGCGGACGATTGCGCGCGTGCACAATGGAACGAACACTCCTAATTAATCCGCCGGCGCACCGCTCTGCTTCATGATCAGGTCACGGGATCAATCAAAAAGATAACGGTTATCGCAAATGTCCGATTTCAGCTTGTTGCAGCAGCCCGTCAAGGAAGAATCATGATTTAAATACAAGCATTTCGCGCGCAGGTCGTCTAAACTGACGAACTTAACGAGGAATATATGAAAAAGCTGTGTCGCCTCACACTACTGCTAACCTGGACATTGTGGATCCGCACCATATCGCCGACATCGGACACCTGGTCACCCGCTCCCGGCTTGGCGTCCGAGGACAAATGTCTGGCCAGCCTCAAGGAAAAACTCGACATGTGGAAGCAGTTTAAAGATGCCAGGTTCGAAAAGAACACTGTCTTGTTCAGCAGTAATAATTCCTCGATGACCTACGTCTGCCTTCCCGATGGTGAAGACCCGCGCAAACCAGCGAAAACGCCGAAACCGGCAAAGTAGCTCCGGAGTTGTAGGGGGTTGCTCAACAACCGAAGAGCGAGAAACTAGCCGCTTCGCTGGGAGCTATTCCCGGGAAAATGATCGACTCAATCGCAGAATCGCCTACTGGCTGGAGCGAAATCGAGCAAGTTGGAACGGCCGCAAAATTTTACGGTAGAAACGGTATGCCCATTGGTGATTAGCCTTGGCGTCGCGCCAAACTTCGGCCCGCAAATTGGCCAGTTCCGACTCGCTTCGGTTCAAGCGAGACTGTAATTCGCCAAGCAGCTGGTGTTGCGGCATCCTTTCCAGCAGACGCAGGAGCTCGGAAATTGTTTTGTCAGCGCCTGAATCGCGCCCTGCTAAATCGTCGCCGGATAATCCTATGCCACGCAGCGCCAAATAAAGCAGCTTGGTTTCGATGGCAATTTCATCGCAAGCTAAAAGTGCCGCCATATCGCTCTGGTGGTGCCTAAGTTCAGGACGGATGGTCGCCGCGACAACCGCCGGGTCAGTTGCCGGTAAACCACAAAATTTCAAAAGCGTGGAAACTTCCTGCTCGGGGTATTTAAAAAAACGGTCGTAGAAG
Source organism: Binatia bacterium (assembly GCA_035693605.1). Classification (GTDB taxonomy): domain Bacteria; phylum Desulfobacterota; class Binatia; order UBA9968; family UBA9968; genus DP-20. The sequence goes on along the minus strand of DASSGE010000372.1, from coordinate 4,488 downwards.
ACCACCTGCCTACGGCCGCTCTCGGTATCGGCCAAGGAGGCTCGCGTATAACGATCCCACAAATAAGCTCCCCGCGTCAGCGGCATCTTATTGCGGTCATGCAGCGATTTGGCAACCGCCAGAGGACTCCGGACCGAGATAACAAAACGCAGATCAGGAATCAGCGATCGCCAAAATGGTAAGAGTAAAGTCGTCCGCGGATCCTTCCATCCCCAGGGGGACTTTCCGGAAAAACTATGCAATAAATCGCGCGCCCGCGATCGCAAAGGATCCAATGAAGTAGAGTTCTCCCACCCGGACTTGAGTTCTGGCGGGAACTCCCAGGTGCCGCCGAGTTGCTTCAGTATCGCGTCGTTTAACTCGATAAATCCCAGATGTTCGAAATGTCCGTGCTGATTGCCTACATTGCTGCCCAAAAGACTGTCTTCGGAACCGAGGTACAGCCCGCTTTGGTGGAGTAATTGGGTAATCAAGGAAGTGCCGCTGCGGTGCATACCGACGATACAAACGGCTTCATCGCGGACCGAGACGTGGTTGGCGAACTCGTTCATCATTGTCGAGCGGCAGCGACCCCGGTCCGACCGGCAAGCAGAAGTTGTTTAAGGACCGCTATATTCAAAACGTTGAGGCGGTAGGCCTGGCAGTAATATTGATATGCGGCAAACTGATTCTGACTCGAGCAACGGCGCGCAAGCTTTCGATACTTCCGCGCCAGCCGCAAACGATAGCGAAACCCGCCGATCGCGCGCACCACTTCCGGGTGATGCGCGCGAATATCCTCAAGGCACTTCACATGACCTGCGAGTCCTACTGTAGGTAAAAGATTTTTCCCGGTCGTTTGTTTCCGGCAGCCATCATAATCAACGAAGCGGACCGAATGGTGGCTGGCCAGCCGTAAATAGAAATGTAAATCGTCTAGCCCCCAAATCTTCGGATGCAATCCGCCGACTTTATCGAAGATCTCTTTTCGCACCATCACCACTGACATAGAGGCGACGCAACATTGCCAGATTTGTTTGATGGTCACCGGGCCGCTGACCAGGGTTTTTTTATAACCCGGCATATTATGAGACATCGCATCGGCCGCTTCCAAGCCGCAGTGAATCGCGTTGTCGAAAGCCATCGCAGTGGACGGATTCTGAAAAAACACCGCCAGCAATGTCTCGAGGTGGCGATCATTCCAGATATCGTCGTGGTCGCAAAAAGCAATAAACTCGCCCTGCGCGAGACTGACGCCGCGATTCCGCGCAACGGCCGGTCCCTGATTTCGCTGGCGATAAAATCGCACACTCGAGTCCGTTGAAGTTACAACCTCCTCGGTGTTATCCGTCGAGCCATCGTCGACGACGATGATTTCGAAATTCTGAAAGGATTGACTCCGGATACCCTCTAAGGTATCGCGCAACCGTGGCCCGCTGTTGTACGCAGGAATAACAATCGAAACCTTTGGAACCACCATGCTAACTTAAAGTGTTAAAGCAACCCGCGATTCAACGCAAGTTATGGATTGAATTTACTCTCTAACCCCCACCTGCCCACCGAGCGCACGAGCGCACAATGCCGCGCCGACGACGAGCGCGACGATGATGACAGCCACCACCGTGGCTTTCTCGAACTCGGCACCGGCGGCGAAATCGAGCATAAGCAACGACAACGTGCGCGACTTCCCTGAACCGAGCAGCACTACGGTACTGATATCGCGCGCCGCGGAGATGAATCCGACCAAAGCGACCGTGATCATCGCCGGCATGATCAAGGGCAGGATGACCCGGCGGAAAGTGTCCAACCATGTGGCGCCGCAAACTTTCGACGCTTCTTCCAAATCGGTGCCCAATTGAATTAACACGCTTTTGATCATCTGCGCGCCGAAGGGCATGCTTTTGATGACCATAGCGATCATCAAGATATAAATCGTGCCATAGATTGGCAGAAAAATCTTGGTCTGGAGAAACGTCCAGAGCAGCGCCACTCCCAATAGGATTCCCGGCACCGACCAAGGTAACCAAGAGAGAAAGTCGAGCAGACCTCGACCGCTATGACGGGTCTTGACGACCACATAGGCGATCAGTGAGTAAAAAAATACTCCGACCAAGCCGGAACCGAAACCGATCGCCAAAGTGTTCCATAGAGAGCGCAAAAGAATGGGATCGCTGAGCGTCGTGCCCCAGTTCTCCAGCGTCCACGGATCCGCGATATGGAAGAAGCCGAACAGTTTCATAAACGTGCCCATCACCAGCAAGGTCGTTGGCACCAGCGTGATAAACACGGCGAAAAGCAGCACCAAAACAAAAGCCGGATAGCGCCATTTACCCAGAGGCGTCGGCCTGATGCTAAATCCCCTCCCGGTAATGGTTTCGTAACTGCGCTTGCCAATATACTTGCGCTGCAGCGCGACCATCATCAAAAGCACGCCGAGAAACACGGTGCTGAGCGCCATAGCCGGCGCGAATTGCGGCGGCTCCCAGGTCACCAGTTCATGAATTTTAGTCGAGTAGACCTGTAAGCCAATTGGGGTCCCAAGCAACAATTCAATCTCGAAGGCTTCCAGGGAGCGAATTAAACCCAGAATCGTCGTCACCAAGATCGCCGGCATCATCACCGGTATGACGATGCGAAAGAAGGTCCGCGTGCCGCTGGCGCCCGAGATCTTCGATGCCTCCTCGAGCACCGCATCAAGATTGCGAAACGCGGGAGCGAGCAGCATGACTTTGACGCTTACCGTGCCGCCCATATGGGCCCAGACGATGCCCCAAAACGAATAGATGTTGAACAACGGCTGGCCAATAATCCCCAAGCTCATCAATCCTTGATTCATCAATCCATATTTGGGGTCAAGTAAAAGTATCCAGCCCATGGTCTCCGGCAACGCCGGTAAAAAAAACGACAACCAGAAAAAGAACTCCAGCGTTCCTTTCATGGGAATGTCGGTACGCGCGATCAGCCATGCGAAAAACGCACCGATCAAGAGCGCAATCGCCTGGCGTGTCAGGGCCAGAGTCACGGTATTGGTCATCGCTTTGACGATTCCCGGCGTGGTGAACGCTTTGATCCAACCGTCAATGCCCCAAACGATCGGTTGACCGGGGCGGGCGGTTTGAAAACTATTAAGGATCATCAAGAACAGCGGGGTCAAAACCAGGAAACCAACGATGACAATCAAGATGACGATCATTAGCGGAGGAGCTTGAAACTTGCGCCTGGGAAAAGTCGCGGCTACGGCATATTGCATGGGCCGATCTAGCGCTTCGGATTTTTCACTCATGAGTAAATCTTTAGAACCACACCGTTATACGGAGGCTCGAGAAAATCGTCAATCGGTTCCGGCACTGGCGAACTTGCGCTTCGGCACGATGCCATTTTTTGCCAGCTCGGCCTCATACATGCGCCGAATCGATGGGTCGTCGGCGTGAAGCTCACGCAATCGTCCGTGCGGGCCGGCAGCTGCATTCGCACCATCAATGCGCCGGCTAAGCGGGAACTGCTCGCTGCCGCAAAAAAAAGCCATGGTCTGCGCCGGTTCGGCACCGGTGTTAAAGTGCTGGTGAAACCAATTGGGTGGTGGGCTAAAAATGCTACCTGGCGCCCAATCGAGGCGTACGACTTGGTCGGCTAAGCCGTTTTTGTACGGCTGCGTGCCCAAATGGCTCGGCCACATCAGCGAATAGCCCGAGGAGCGAAGAATCACCAGGGCAACGCCACCGCTGCGGCAATGCGCTTTGCGATAGCGGCCTACCGGCCATTCGACCAGTTGAGCGATCAAACTGTTCTTGGCCATTTCGAAGCGGGCGATTTTAATCCGCCGCTTTTTGCCAGCACCACCCTCATACGCCAGCGCGGGCACGTCAGGTATAAAATTGGCTTGATGAATCCATTCGCGACGATTGATAAATCGCAAGTGGCCGTCGTTGGAGTCGAAATAGCTCACATCGCCGTTATAACGCTCGCTAAACAAAAAATCGTTGTGGAAGATAAACTGCTCGTTACGATAATGATCGAGGGCGACCGGTGCGGTGGTAACAGCAAGGAACAGAGCCGGTTGCTCCGATTGATTCATCAGCCTATGCAGCGTGTTGAGCGGCGGAGAAAACAGACTGCCGGCGCGCCAGAGAATGTTGTACGGCACGTGATCGCGCTGCTGAAATTCGGCGACGCCATCACCTTGAAATATGTAAAACATTTTTTCGTAGAGATGACGTTCCGGCAGTGTAACGCCGCCGGGCGGGATTTTTCCCGCGTATAAGCCGAGCACGCCGTCCGCGCCGGCAAATTGAAAATAGGCCCCATCGCAGCCCAATCGCCGCCAAGGCGCCATCGGTACGCTGTCTATGCCGCGAACACCGAAACCACCGATCACCGGCACACCTTCAGCGCTGACAAATCGCTCATAAGCGCTTCGCGCTCGGAGCGAAGGCTGAATCGGCGTCAAATTAGAATCCATATTCTTTCCAGCGCAGGTTGAGCCGCTCGGTCATGGCGTCCGAAATAGTC
>DASSGE010000371.1:0-7765 GCA_035693605.1 Binatia bacterium | reverse complement strand
GCATCGGTCTTGATGCCGAGGACGGCGATCCGTCGGGTGCCGTTGATCAGATCGCGAATCTGCTCGGTGGTAGTAAGGAAATTGTCTTGCCAGGCCATGACATAAGCGTAGCAGAAGTGAACTAGACGGTCGAGGCTGAGTGGGATTGACCGTTCACCACGAAGTGTCCATGGGCTAAGCTCGTCGATCGTCATGCCGGCGAAGGCCGGCATCCAGAGGAACAGGTGATCCGGTATGACGGAAGTCTCGTGCCACTTCGTCGCCGAGATCGTAACTGCACATGTACTTTCTAAGTAGGCAGGAAGGACACAACGGGTTCGAGAAGATGACGCAGCATGCTACTCCCCTACGGCGTGATTCCGATATCGACTTTTTGCGTTCTTTGCGGCTTATTCTGCCGCCTTCGTGACCCCCGCGTCTTCGTCGTAGAAAACTTATGTTGCGCAATCCTCAATATTGACAGGGTGCAGTACCTTAAAATACTGTCAGTCCGAAGAGGAGAAGTCCCCATGACAACCAACGGACAGGCGATGGTGATCGATGCCGACGCGCATGTAGTCGAGTGCGAGCGCACTTGGGAGTTCATGGATCCATCGGAGCGGCGGTACCGGCCGACGCCGCTGCAGACCGCCGAAAAGGGCGGCGTGAAGCAGCAGTTTTGGCTGGTCGATGGCAAAGTCCGCGGTTTACGCTTCCCGGCATTTACCCCCGAAGCGCTGCAGCAGCGCGCCCAGCAGGCCGGGCGAAAATTTGCCGACATGGATGCGTCGCGCGAAATGGGCAACGTCGACATGCGTCTGCAGCACATGGATCAGACCGGCGTCGATATCGAAGTGCTGCACAACACCATGTTTATCGAGGCGGTGACTGAGCGTGTCGGTGTGGAAGTCGCGCTGTGCAAGAGCTGGAATCGCTGGCTCGCCGATATCTGGCAGCACGGTAACGGCCGACTGCTATGGTCGTGCATGCCGCCGATTTTGAGCCTGCCCGATGCGCTGGACCAAATTCGCTGGTCCAAGGAACATGGCGCCTGCGCGGTTCTGATGCGTCCCATTGAGGGCAATCGGTTGCTCGCCGATCCGTACTTTTATCCGATTTATGATCTCGCCCAAAGCCTCGATATTCCCATTGCGGTGCATATCGCCAACGGCAACGCTTGGCTAAACGATCTTTACCGCCATCCGGTATCGCAGGCCGCCGGACTGCACCGCTTTCGCGTGCCAACCGTGGCGTCGTTCAGCGATGTGATCTTGAGTGACATTCACCAACAGTTCCTCAAACTGCGCTGGGGCTTTATCGAAGCCAGCGCCCAGTGGCTGCCCTGGGTACTACACGAAGCCAGGAACCGGTTCAAAACTTTAGACCGGCCGTGGTCGGACGATATTGCCCGTGAGTACGGTATGTTCGTTACCTGCGAAAACTCCGACGACTTACCGTATCTGGTCGAGAACGGCGGCGAAGATTGCCTTGTCATCGGTACCGATTACGGCCACATGGATACTTCAAGCGATGTCGATGCGATCAAGATCTTCAAAGACCGGACGGATATTTCCGATGATGTGAAGCGCAAAATTCTCAGCGACAATGCCAAAGCGCTGTATGGACTTTGACTAATCGGTGCCGGCGTTCTGCGACGGCGCTATCGACTGATTTCACCGCAGCATTTACAACCGACAAAGGACAACAACACCGATGGCTGATTTCAAAGCAGTGGGTGCGGCGGTGCCGAGGGCGGAAGCCGGCGATAAGGTAAGCGGTCAAACGATCTATGCCGCCGACGTGAAGCTGCCCGGACTGCTATGGGCAAAAATACTCCGCAGTCCGCATCCGCATGCGCGAATAGTTCGGGTCGACACGACCAACGCTGAGAAAGTTCCAGGCGTAAAGGCGATCATCACCGGCGCGGATGTGCGCGGGCTTTATGTCGGCAAGCAGATTCGCGACCTGCCGGTGCTGTGCTGGGACAAGGTGCGTTTCATCGGCGACCGGGTGGCAGCGGTGGCGGCGGAAACAGTAGACGCCGCGGAGCAAGCGATTCAGTTAATTAACGTCGAATACGAGCTGTTGCCGGCGGTGTTCGATCCTCTCGAGGCGATGCGGCCCGATGCGCCGCGCTTGCACGACGACGTGACGTCCTATGAGGGCGCGCCTAAGGAAATCCTCGCTGCCGAGCTGCACAATGGGCTGACCCGACTGTCTTGGAAGAAGGGCGACGTCGAGCAGGGTTTTCGCCAAGCCGATCTGGTCCTCGAACATACGTTTAACGTGCCGGCGCGCCATCAGGGATATCTCGAGCCCTATGCCGCGAGTTTGGCAATCGAAGCCGACGGCCGCATTCAAGTTTGGTCGTCGGTCAAAAATCCTTTCACCGTGCGCAGCCAATTGGCCAAATGCTTGCGCATCGCCGAAGAAAAGATTCGCATGAACGTCGTCAACGTCGGCGGCGAGTTCGGCGGCAAAGGCGACGGCGTCAATTTGCCGATTCTCTATTTTCTTGCGCAGAAAACCGGCCGGCCGGTTAAGTTTATCATGACCTATGCCGAGGAGTTGTCCGCCAGTAACCCGGCCCACCCGACGGTAATCACGATCAAGAGCGGCGTCATGCGCGACGGCCGCATCGTCGCGCGCAAGATGCGCGCTGCCCACGCCAGCGGCGGCTACGGCGCGGTGAAGTCGAATACGTCGCTGGCGACTTGGCATTACGCCGGTGGCCAATATCGCATCGATAACGCCGACATCGAATTCATGCAGATCTACACCAACACCGTGCCCGGCGGTTATTATCGCAGTCCGGGGGCGGTGGCTACGGCGTTCGCCGTCGATTGCCACACCGACATTATCGCCAAAGAACTGGGCATGGATGCTGCTGAGTTCCGCCTTAAGAATTTTCTCGGCGAGGGTGAAATTGACGCGGTCGGCCATGAATTGAAAGACGTGCACTTCCGCGAAGTCTTGCAAGGCGCGCTCGATGCCGCGGGTTGGCACAAGCCCAAGAAAGCCAATCACGGCCGCGGCATCGCGCTGTCGGGCCGGCATATCAGCGGCGGCGATACCGGCGTCATTCTCAGCGTCGAGGCCGACGGAAATTATGTCATTGTCAGCCCGAGCATCGACCAAGGCTCGGGAACGCATACGATCTTGCGCCAACTGGTCGCCGATCGGATGAAAGTCGCGATCGATCGGGTGCGCGTCGTCATCGGCGACACCGACACGGCGCCGCGCGATGGCGGCATGCGCGCCAGCCGCATGACCTACGTCGCCGGCAACGCGATGATGACCGCTTGCGAACAGCTGCACGGAAAGCTGCTCACGGAAGCGGCGCGCACGCTGGAATGCCGCAAAGAAGATATCGAATTTAACGGCGATATTTTTTCCCTGCGCCAGGACTCCGGCCAGCAGGTGCCGCTGCGCCGGGTGATCGCGCAGGCGAGCGAACCGTTGCGCGCCTATGTCTACGAAGACTATCGTTATCCCGAAGAAGTGTCGTATCTTTGCGCGCAGATCGCCGAGGTCGAAGTCGATCCCGAAACCGGCGCGGTAAAACTCCATCGCGTCGTCACCGCCCATGATGTCGGCACGATCATTAATCCGCTGACGCATCAGGGCCAAATCGACGGTGCCACGGTTATGGGTGTCGGCCAGGGGCTGATGGAAGAGATCGTCATCGATCAAGGCAAAGTCACCAACAGCAATCTCGGCGATTACAAATTACCGTCGATTGCCGATCTATTCGAGTTGAAAACCGTTTTGATTCCATCCGGCGGCGGTGTCGGCCCGCACAACGCCAAGCCGATCGGCGAGTTCGCCAACAACGCGCCGCCCGCGGCCATCGCCAATGCCGTGGCGGATGCCGTGGGGGTGCGGCTGTTCGACTTGCCGGTAAAGGCGGATCGCATTTATCAGGCGTTGAAGGAAAAGCGCTAAAACGAGAATTGGCGCAAAGAACTAAAAGCATTTCTTAACAGGAAATTCCGAGGTAGTGCCGTATGGCATACGCCCTGGGCAGGCTTGGTATGACTTCTAAGGCGCAACGTTTAGAAAAACTTCGCATGTTCGTAGCTTGTGGCTTTCGACAACTTGTTATCGCAATTTTACTTCTAACCGTTGTGCCAACCATCCTTGGGGCCCAGGGAAAGAAGCCCAGCACGTTGTCCGAATTGGTCGCTTACGCCGGCGCGGATCGAGAAAAGATCCTTGCGGCTGGCGCCAAGGCGGAAGGAAAAGTCACCTGGTATACTTCGCTGGCCGGCAGTTCTTACAAAGAACTGGCCCAAGGATTCGAGAAGAAGTATGGGGTCAAAGTCGATGTCTATCGGGCGGCGAGCAACGACTTGATGGCGCGCATCAGCTCGGAGGCGAAGGCGCGGCAATATTTAGTCGATACCATCGAAACCACGCTGCCTCTGCTCAAGAGCCTGCGCGAGGACGGGCTGCTGGCAGTCTATAATTCGCCGCATCTGCAAAAATTTCCCGCTCATGCCAAGGAGGCAGCCGGGAACGGTCTTTACTACTGGGGCGTCAATCGCGAGAGCTTCATCGGCGTCGGTTACAACCCTAATCTAATTCCTGGCGGTGCTGTGCCGAAGAATTTCGAAGGCCTGCTGAACCCGCAGCTCAAGGGCAAGCTCGGCATGACGACCAGCGACACTGGCGTGCGCATGATGGGCGCGATTCTAAAATTCAAAGGGGAAGCGTTCGCCAACAAACTCAAAGCGCAAGATATCAGCCTGCACTCGGTGTCGGGACGGGCGATGGCCGATATGGCCATATCCGGCGAGGTGCCGATCTCGCCGTCGATCTTTCGCGATCATGCCATGGAGTCAAAGCTCAAAGGCGCGCCGATCAACTGGGTCGGCATGGAAGCGGTGCCGACCAACGCCGGCGGCACGTCGATTATTTATCAGGCGCCGCATCCGCACGCGGCGGTGCTGATGGCGGATTTTATCTTGAGTCCCGAAGGGCAAAAAATTCTCGAGGACTTGCAGTTCGGCAGCCCTTCGAAAGATTTCGGTTTCAAACGCTGGTATCCCGAAGCGGGCATGAATACGGACCAGTACGATCGCGAAGCGACCAAGTGGCAGAAGGCGCTGCGCGAAGTCGGCAGGAAGTCATGAGGTCAATGAACTCGTTCAGGCGGTTCAGATCGTCCAATAAGTTTAAACCGTCGGAAAGAAACGAGCCTGATGGAGGTTACGATGGAACAAGCTAACGCGGTGAAATCTCCGATCGAGTCGGTGCGGTCGACTTTGAATTACATCATTCCCGGTGAAGAAAAGCCGGTAACCCAATCGAATTTACCGGGAGAAGTTCGGGTTACCAGCAACACGGGAAAATACCAGGCTCATCCGGTGACGATTCGGAACGGCCGGCTGGTCAGTGGGTTCACGCTCGACAAAGAAGGCTTCATCTTGGTCAAGCATGAAACCAAGGTGAAAGATTTCTACAATGACGACGAAGTCAAGCGGGTCTACTATCCGGAGATCGAGCAGTTGGTGAAACAATCAACCGGTGCGGCGCGCGTTTTGGTCTTCGATCACACCTTGCGGGCGGAGAATGACGCGGTGCGCGAGGAAAAATTCGCCAGCCGGCCGGTGCGCAGCGTGCACAACGACTATACCGAGTGGTCGGGGCCGCAGCGCGTGCGCGATTTATTGCCGAAAGACGAGGCTGAGACACTGCTGCGAAATCGCTTCAGCGTGATTCAAGTGTGGCGGCCGGTGCGTAACCCGGTGGTCTCGGCGCCGCTGGCGATCGCCGATTCGCAGAGTATTGCCGCCAATGATTTGATCGGTACCGAAAGGCGCTACCCTGACCGCGTCGGTGAGATCTATCATCTCAGTTACAACGCGGATCACCGCTGGTTCTACTTTCCCGATATGCAGACTGACGAGGCGATCGTCTTCAAATGCTATGACTCGTTAAAAGACGGCCGCGCGCGCTGGTCGGCCCACGCCGCCTTCGACGATCCCAACAGCCCAGCCAACGCGCCGGCGCGTGAAAGCATCGAGATGCGCACGCTGGCGTTCTTCGATTGATCCGAAGATTTAACCACGCACAAGGGTCATAAAGTAGGAAGTTTACAGTCGGAAGGTTGCCGCAACGAACCAAAGACACAAAAAAGTAGAGCGCAGCATGCCGCGCTCTGCGATTTTAGATTTCCGATGTTGCGAACTTTGCGTTCTTGGCGGCCAATCTTCTTAGGCCGGAACTAGTTCCGGGTCCACCGGATATTCCGACAAAATCTCCGGGCCCTCTTTTGTCACCCGCAGCAGGTGTTCGAGTTTGACTGGGTAATGGTTGATCTCGCAGGCGACGATCATGTTTTCTTCGAGCGAGATCATGTACTTTTCCGGGTCGCCGCCGCGCAGCCACGGTGATTCATAAATACACAGGCCGACGCCGTGAAAGCCGTCGAAGCCGGGCAGGCGGGCATTGGCGCCTTTGCCGAAGGATTTGAACGCTTCGGCGCAGGATCCGGGACGGACGAACTGGATCGCCTCCTGCAACGAACGATAAGCTTCGTTGTAGCGCTGTTTGGTTTCGGCCGTCGGCGCGCCGCGGCTGAAGGTGCGGGCGAAGTCGCTGTAATAGCCGCCGGGGCCGGCGACGGTGGCGTCGCAGATCACCAAATCGCCCTCCTTGACCACCAGATCGGCGCCCATCGGTTCATTGTGCGGCCGCGAGTCGATGGTCGAGGAATCGTAGATCGAAATAAATTCACTGCCGGCTTCGAAGCCTTGATCCATCAAGTAGTCGAGCATGATGCGGCTCAATCGATCTTCCGGCGGATCGGCCTGGCGTAGCTCAGCGCGCACGAGATCGTAACCTTTGGCCTTGGCTTTGGTGGTCCAGCGGATCAGTTGCAATTCGTCCACCGTCTTGACGGCGCGCGCCTGATGCACGGCCTGGCAGCCGTCGACCAGTTTGATACCTTGTGCTTTTAGTCCATCGACAGCCGTCAAGTTCAAATAATCGACACCGACGCGCTCGCCGGCAGCGCCCAGTTCTTTCAAACCGGAAATCGCCTGATCGACAAAGTCTGCGGTTGCGACCGGCGGGCGCATGGCGAACATGTAGGCGTCGAAGCGCAGGCTGCGGTAGTCGCTGCGGCGCGCCAGTTCGCGCTGGCAAATGATCGGCTCGCCCGCGACCGGAATCAAAGCAAAACGCTGAATGCCGGTGGCGCGCAGCCCCAACATCATTACGGTGTTGGTCGCATAGCGGATGTTTAGAAAATCGGTGAGCAAGAGCGCGCCGAGGCCCTGTTGTTTCATCTCGCCTTGCAAACGAGCTAAACGGTCGCGCTTCAAACGCTCCATGTCGACGCCGAACGGGGTAAGATCTGGATAGAACATTTTATCTCCCTTGGACTTCGCCGTTCGTACCGGCAATCCAGTTGGGAGTCAAGCTGACCCCAGTGGAGGTTTCGGTGCAGTTATGGATTTTTGATTGTGATTCGAAGAGATTTCTCGCGTCGCTCGAAATGACAGATGTGAGGGCGCGTCATACCGATTGACGAGCGATCATGCCGAACCGCGCCATCAGGGTTGCTCGCCTTGACTTTTCCCCCTGGATCACGTTGGTAAAGAGTTAATGGATAATACCTTACGGGATCTTTTAAACCTCGCGGAAAAGGGCAATGTCGAGGAGCGCTGCGCGGCGATGCTCGTGTTGGGCGCGCTAAAAATCAGCAATGCGGCGACGGCGAAATTGATCGGCACGATGCTCGACAGTCCCAATCCGGTGCTCAAGGATTATGCGCTGC
>DASSGE010000370.1:0-2492 GCA_035693605.1 Binatia bacterium | reverse complement strand
ATCGGCCCGATGAAATCGACATCGACGAGAAACGATTCTTTTTCCACCAACTCGGGGAATCTTTGCTTGACGCCTTTGCGCGCTACCACCCGGCCAAAGCTGGTGATAATCGATTGCCCTTCTTCCGACAGTGCCCAGTCATAGAACAGCGCGGCGGCGTGGGGATGGGGCGCATGGCGCGCCAGCATGAGTTTATTGGCCTGGGCGAAGTAAGGATCGAGAATTACCTGGTCGACCGGCGCGCCGCGCGCCTTCATGTCCAGGACGGTGTGCCCTGAGAGCACGATGGCGAGGGGCCGCTCGCCGGCGGCTAGGAGCTGGCTTTGGGCAGTGCGCCCGCGCATAAGTCTTAAGTCCTGCTTGGCCAGCGCTCGCATATATTGCAGCGCCTTGTCGCGCCCCATATGCTTCTGCAGCACTGCCGACCATTCGTAGGCCTCGTCGTCGAGAAACATATTACCTTTCCATTTGGGCTGGAGCAGATCTTCGTAACTTTTCGGCACGTCCTGGCGCTTGACCATGTTGGTGTTATAGCCGAGCACGATCGGGATGACATAGAGCGATGCGAAATAGCCTTCTTTATCTCGATTTGGCGGATTGTAGAAATCCCGCTGCGGCGAGAAATATGGATCGATGGCGCCGATCTTCTTGATCGCCGAGGCTTGCTCGGAGGAGCCGTTGGTGACATCGAACAGATGATTGCCGCCGTTCATTTCGGTCTGGATCTTGATCACCTGGCGATTGCCGGAGACCCGGTAGGGATTCACTTTGATGAACGGGTAGCGCTTTTGAAAGACGCGAATGAAGGGTTCAATCTGTTGTGCCTGGAGCGAGCTATAGAAAGAAACTTCGCCTTCGGCTTTGGCCTTTTCGACGAGCTGCTTGTGGCGCTGCTCCGCCGGCAACTTGTTTAGCCGGGCAAGGATCTGACCGGCATTTTCCGCGGCCACGCCTGAATAAGCCGCTGGCGCTGCGCTGCTCAACACAACGACGGTGAACAAAATCGCAATAGTGCTTTTCATGGCCGACCTTCCGTTGATTTTTCAGTCATGCCGATTGGACTCCGCGTCATTTCTTATCCCAGCGCTCTGTGAAACTGTCAAGTAAAGATTATGGCGCATTCAGCGGCGGAATCATATTGACTCTAAATTACTGATTCGATAGCGTCACCCGCGACTAGCTGACGGTAGTTTGGAGGCCAGATGGAGCAGTTGAAACCGGTCAAGAGCGGCAAGGTCAAGGTCGACGATGTCAACCTTTACTACGAGATTTACGGCCAAGGAGATCCATTGGTCTTTGTCGCCGGTACCGGGATTAGCTGCGCCCCCTGGCGGGTGTCGCAGGTGCCGGAGTTCGCCAAGTATTATCAAGTGGTGATCTACGATCATCGCGGCCTGGGGCGCAGCGACAAGCCTGATATTCCCTATTCCACCGAACTATTTGCCAAGGATTGCGCCGGCTTGATGGATGCCCTCGGCATAGCGCGAGCGCATATGCTGGGCCATTCCATGGGCGCGCGGGTGTTGCAGTGGTTCGCGCTTAAATATCCCGAAAAAGTACGGAGCTTGGTTCTGTCCGGGCCAGGATCGGGAAAATACGACGAATCGCTCGATTATCCGCGCGGCGTGCCGCTCGAGGCAGCGCTGGAGATGATCGAAAAGGGCTACGAGAAATACCAGAAGGATCACTGGGGGCCGGGCTTCATGTTCAGCGAGCAGTTCATGAAAGAGCACCCGGATATCGTCAAGCAATATCAGGAGTTGATCGTCGACGAAGTGCCGCCGTTAAAATGCTATCTGCGCCATGTGGTGGCGCGCCAATGCCATGAAACGACCCATCTTATTCATAACATCAAGGCGCCCACGCTGGTCATCGTCGGCAGCAAGGATACTCACGAAGGCGGCACCGGAGATCATGTGGCTTCGGCCCGCGTGCTGGCGGCGAAGATTCCTGGCGCTGAACTGCACCTGGTCGAGGGCGGCCGTCACGGCTACCTGCGCGAGATGCCGGAGAAGGGCCATCCGCCAATACTGGATTTTTTGCGGCGCCACTAAACAGGAATTGGCCGCAAAGAACGCGAACGGCGCGAACTATCGGCAATGGGGTTGTGCTAATTGCGTCAAGGAGTTGTAGTGGACAAGAAAGAGATTCTCGATAAGCAGAAAAAATATTTGTTTTCTTGCGTCGCTACGTATTACGACGAGCCATTGGTCATCGACCACGCCAAGGACCATTCGGTTTTTGATGCTGACGGCAAAGAGTATCTGGATTTTTTCGGTGGCATTCTCACGGTCAGCGTCGGGCACGTCAACGAGAAAGTGAGCAAGGCTGTCGACGAGCAAAATCGTAAATTTCAGCATATGTCGACGCTCTATGCCAACGAACCGCAGGTCAATTTGGCGGAGAAACTGGCGCATATCACCCCGGGACGTCTGGAAAAATCGTTTTTCACCAACAGCGGCACCGAGGCCAACGAGACCGCGGTGTTATTG
>DASSGE010000369.1:0-8783 GCA_035693605.1 Binatia bacterium | reverse complement strand
AGCAAAATGACGTGCATCACAAAGATTTTCTCGACGCGCTGGAGAAGATCGTTCTCGGCCCGGAGCGGCCGCTGCTATTGAGCCGCACCGATAAAGAACGCATCGCTTATCACGAGGGCGGCCATGCCATCTTGGGCTTGGTCGTGCCCGGCGCCGACCCGGTCAACCGCGTGACCATTGTGCCCCGTGGCCAGGCGCTCGGCGTAACTTATCAGCGCCCCGACAGCGACCGCTACAATTATCCGGAAGCGTATCTCCGCGCTCGCATCGTCGGCATGCTCGGCGGCCGCGCCGCCGAGGAGATCGTCTACGGCACGAAAACCACTGGAGCTGAAAGCGACATCGAGCAAGCGACCGCGGTGGCACGCCAAATGGTCACGCGCTGGGGAATGAGCGAACGCCTTGGCCTGGTGCAATTGGCGCCGCGGGAAAACCCATTTTTGAACGGCTCAGGCGGCTTTCCGACTGCCAGGCCGTTTAGCGAGGACACCGCCCAAGCCATCGATGTCGAGATTCGCCGGATCATCGGCGAAAGCCATGACGAAGCCAAACGGCTACTGAGCCATTACCGCAAACAACTCGATCTACTCGCTGAAGCGTTGGTGGCGCGCGAGACGCTCAACGAGCAGGAGATTCTCGAGGTCACCGGCTTGCCGCGTGCGCCGGCGCTCGAGACCGGCATGCTGCCCAGCGCCAATAGCGATGGCCGCAGAAGCGCGGCAATGCCGTAAACTTCGCGGGTGAGGAACTCATATGGACTGGACGAACATCCCGGCGATTGATTGTGGTCGCGTCAAGCTTAGAGTGATCGATGCCGGAGATGAATCGGCAATTTACGATATCTACTCCGATCCGAAGGTTATTCGCTATTGGGGCGAACCGGCGATGAAGTCTGGCGATGAAAAGCGTTACGTCGCCGCAGCCCAGCAAGACATTCGGAAACGTACCTGTATTCAATGGGGGATCATTCGTAAAACCGATCCAGGAATTGTCGGGATCATTGCTCTCTTTGCGTTGGATCACGTCGCCAAGAAGGCGGAGATTGGTTTCGCGCTTGCGCGCGCCTATTGGGGCAACGGTTTCATGCGGGAAGCGCTTCGTGGGGCGATAAGCTTCGCGCTCAGGGAAATGGATCTTCGTCGAATAGAAGCCGACGTAGACCCGCGAAATCTTCCGTCAATAAAGCTGTTAGAGGCATTGGGCTTTAAGCAAGAAGGGTATCTTCGCGAGCGCTGGCTCACACCCGAAGAGACACAAGATTCGCTGTTTTACGGCTTGCTGAAGCGAGAGTGGACGGCTGACATCGATTATCGATTAACATTTCCGCCCGACAAAACAATTTGGTACAAAGTAGCTCAACTGGCATCCATACTGCAGCTATTCGAATAATTAGATTGCGTTCGCGGGAATACGGGCGTTGCACGCAGCGCTCACAACCTAATTGATCGGCAATTTTACCTCCGCCGAGTCGCTTACAAACGGGAGAAGCCACATGGCACAGGTACTCTGCGATACTGATCTTGACGCCATCGACGGTTATTGGCGCGCGGCTAATTATCTCTCGGTCGGACAAATTTATCTTTATGATAACCCGCTGCTGAAACAACCGCTCGCTCGGGAGCACATTAAACCGCGGCTGCTCGGCCACTGGGGCACGACACCGGGCTTGAATTTTATCTACGTCCATCTCAACCGTGTCATCAAAAATCGCGATCTCAATATGATTTACATTACCGGTCCGGGACACGGCGGACCCGGCCTGGTGGCCAACGCTTACCTCGAGGGCACCTACAGCGAGTTTTATCCAAACATCTCGTCTGACGAAGAAGGCATGAAAAAGCTCTTCAAACAGTTCTCCTTCCCCGGCGGCATTCCCAGCCATGTCGCGCCGGAGACTCCGGGCTCGATCAACGAGGGCGGAGAGTTGGGTTATTCGCTTTCCCATGCCTACGGCGCGGCATTCGACAACCCGGATCTGATCGTTGCTTGTGTCGTTGGCGATGGCGAAGCCGAAACCGGACCGCTGGCGACCAGTTGGCATTCTAATAAATTTCTCAATCCCGCCTCCGATGGCGCCGTGTTGCCGATCCTGCACCTCAACGGCTACAAGATTGCCAATCCTTGCGTCTTGGCGCGCATCAGTCACGAAGAGCTCGATCAATTATTTCGCGGCTACGGATATACGCCGTACTTTGTCGAAGGTGATGAACCGGAAAAGATGCATCAGCTGATGGCGCAGACCCTCGACCGTGTGATTGATCAAATCGAGCAAATACAAAGGACCGCAAGAAGCAACCAAGCGGAAGTCGAACGTCCGCGCTGGCCCATGATCATATTGCGCAGCCCGAAGGGCTGGACCTGCCCCAAAGAGATTGACGGTAAGCGAACCGAAGGTTATTGGCGTTCACACCAGGTGCCCATGGGCGAGATGGGCGACAATCCTGCCCATGTGAAGCTCCTCGAACAATGGCTGAAAAGTTATCGACCCGAAGAGCTGTTCGATCATAACGGCCGTCTGCAACGCCGCCTGGCGGAGCTTGCGCCCAAGGGTGAGCGGCGTATGAGCGCCAACCCGCATACCAACGGCGGCCTCTTGCTCAAGGACCTGCGCTTGCCGGATTTTCGCGACTACGCGGTAAAAGTGGCGAGCCCAGGAGAGACGACCGCAGAGGCGACCCGAGTCATGGGGCAATTTCTTCGCGACGTGATGAAACTAAATCTCGCCGCTAAAAATTTCCGATTGTTCAGTCCGGATGAGAACAATTCGAACCGTTGGCAGGACGTGCTCGACGTCAGTAACCGCGCATGGATGGGCGAGCGTTACGATTACGATGACAAGCTCGACCCAGACGGTCGCGTCATGGAAATGCTCAGCGAGCATCAATGTCAAGGATGGCTGGAAGGCTATCTCCTGACCGGCCGGCATGGCTTCTTTTCCTGTTATGAGGCGTTCATTCACATCATCGATTCGATGTTTAACCAGCACGCCAAATGGTTGAAAGTATGCAATGACATCTCGTGGCGGCGGCCCGTCGCGTCGCTTAACTACCTGTTGTCCTCGCATGTCTGGCGCCAGGATCATAACGGCTTTAGTCACCAGGATCCCGGCTTTATCGATCATGTGGTCAACAAAAAAGCCGAGGTCGTGCGCATCTACTTACCGCCGGACGCCAACTGTCTGCTTTCGGTGACCGATCACTGTCTGCGCAGCCGCAATTACGTCAACGTTATCATCGCCGGCAAACAGCCGGCGCCGCAGTGGCTCAATATGGATCAAGCGGTCAAGCACTGCACCGCGGGCGTCGGCATTTGGGAGTGGGCGAGCAATGACCGCGGCAGTGAGCCCGACGTGATCATGGCATGCTGCGGTGACGTGCCGACCTTGGAAACACTGGCAGCGGTGGAATTGATACGCCGCTTTATGCCGGAACTGAAAGTGAGGGTCATCAATGTTGTCAACCTGATGACGTTGCAATCTCCGACCGAGCACCCGCACGGTTTGAGCGACAATGACTTTGACGCGTTATTCACCAAGAACAAGCCGATCGTTTTTGCTTTTCATGGTTATCCCTGGCTGATTCATCGCCTGACCTATCGGCGCACCAACCATTACAACCTGCACGTGCGCGGATACAAAGAAGAAGGCACCACGACCACGCCATTTGACATGTGCGTGCTCAATGATTTGGACCGTTTTCACCTTGTCCAGGACGTCGTCGATCGCCTGCCGCAGCTCGGAGCACGGGCCGCCTATGCCAAACAGGCGTTGCGCGACGCGCTGATCGATCACAAGGAATATATTTACAAGTACGGCGAGGATGCCCCTGAGATCAGCGGCTGGACCTGGGGTGATAAACGACCCTCCAGCCATCTGCAATCCACAGAGGGCGATAATATCGATGCCGGCGTCGAAGTGCCGATCAGGAATTAGCTGTCGATGCGGTTCGGCTCGACGCGAATTTGCTCGATGAGTTCGTCGACGACATTATCCTGCTGCTCGACTTCTTTTTGCGAGCCTGGGGAGCGTTTCACCTGGCCCTTGGGCTTACCGGACTTGCTGATTTTGTTGCGGCGCAGCTTTGCCGTTGCTTTTCGGGTTTTTTTGGCTCCCCGGGTTTTCTTTGGTTTCTTTTCTTTCACTCGTGGCATATTGACTCCTCAGGGTTTGAACCCTTTAAAACTTGCGCTCTAAGCCGGACTCAATCAGGCGCGTTCTCGACATCTTTGCGCCGCAGCAGCCCGACCAACTTGCCATCAGCCGTGGTCACCAGCGCGGTTTTCATTTTTTTTTGTTGCATGTAGGGTACGAGTTCGTCGCCGCGCGCGTAAGGGCGAAACGTAATCGGTGCCGGCTCCATCACTTGTTCGGCGGTCGTTTCACTGGCAGCGCCTTCCCACATCGATTTACGCATCAACCCCAGAACAATGCCCGGCTCGTTAACGACCACGCACTCGCTCCAGCCGGTTGGACCGAGGCGCTGCGCCAAATCGGACAATTTCTCATCGAGACGGCAAACCGGCACGTCGGGATGGACCAATTTACCTATCGTCACAGCCTGAGCTAAATGGCCTTCGATCGGCAGTCCATAGGCCAGCCAATCCTGTTTGCCGGCAACGTAATCGCAGACGTTTTCGAAACCCAGACTCTCGAGCCGCCACGCGGCCCGCGGGCTCAAGTCTCACTGAAAGTCGTTGCAATATAAAATCACCGGCCGCTCGTACGTCAGCGCCGCGGCGCTTTTACGATCGAGATGCTGCAGCGGAATATTGATCGCGCCGGCCAGGTGAGCTTCGGCATATTGGCGCGCGCCCAAGACTTCGACCAGCTGCGCGCCATTGTGGACTAACGTTTGCACTTCTTCGCGGGTTACGGATTCCGGCATGCGTTTCTCCAATCACAGATAATTTAACCGGGTTCAAATCATTTAATGGCTCTGTTCAATCGCTGCGCTGCGATTCCCTTGTTAATCCCCCTCTTCCCATGGGCGAGGCGGGGAAATGCCTGAATGGCATGAACACACTCTGTTAAACCAGTTCCCTGACTTTGTCGGAAAGTACCGTCCAGGCGATCTTGCTGCGATTGGGTTCGCCGCGCGCCAGCGCCTCGGCGAAATGAGCCGTCTGCTCGAGCGTGATCTTGGCCGGCATCGGCGGAACGAATGGGTCAATGACCGCTTCGATCAGCACCGGGCCTGGCGTTTCCAACGCTTGATCGAGAACCGCGCCGCATTGCGCCGGATCTTCGATGGTGAATCCTTTGGCGCCGCACGCCCGGGCAAAGGCGGCGAAATCGATCGGTGCCAACTCGCAGCCATATTCGGGGTTGCCGAGAAAAACCATCTGCTCCCACTTGATCATACCCAAGCTGTTATTCTTCATCACCACGACTTTGATCGGCAACTGATATTTAACTGCGGTGACGAACTCGGCCATCAGCATGGAAAAACCGCCGTCGCCGACAAAGGCGATGCATTGGCGCTGCGGATGAGCGATTTGCGCCGCGATCGCATAAGGCAATCCGTTAGCCATGCTGGCTAAGTTCCCTGACAGGGAAAACATCTGGCCGCGCCGCGCGCGGATCTGGCGCGCAAACCACGTCGCCACGGTACCCGAGTCGCAGGAAACAATGGCGTCGTCGGCAAGTCGTTTACCGAGTTCCCAGGCGACCACCTGCGGCTTCATCGGCCGATCATCGCGGCTGCCGCGCTCAGCCATCAGCTTCCACCATTGCTCCATGCCGGCGCGCGCCTGTTCGAGAAAACTGCGGTCTTGCTGGCGCTGCAGCCGGGCCGACAACGCGCTCAGCGTGCATCGGCTATCGCCGACCAAGCCAACCTCGACCGGATAACGCAGACCGATGCGCGCCGGGTCGAGATCGATCTGCACGGCGCGCGCTTGACCTGGCTTGGGCAAAAATTCGATGTAGGGAAACGATGTGCCGACCATCAGCAGCGTATCGCAGTTTTCGATCGCCTCTTGCGACGGTTTCGTGCCGAGCAAGCCGATGCCGCCCGTGGTGTAGGGGCTGTCATCGGGCACCGCCGCTTTGCCGAGCAAGGCTTTGATGATCGGCGCGGCTAATTTTTCCGCGACCTCTTCCAACTCGTCGGTCGCGTCGAGCGCGCCTCGTCCACACAAAATCGCGGTCTTCTTGCCGCCGTTGAGAATTGCCAGCGCACGGTCGAGATCTGCCGGCGCAGGCAGTTGGCCGTGACGCGCCCAACGGTCCGAAGTGTGACCGGGGATATTGCGCTTGGAGCGTTCACCAGCCTCCTGATCTTGGAGATCGACCGGGAAGTTAATATGCGCGACGCCGCGATAAGCGAGCGCGGTTCGGCAGGCCAGGTCCGCGACATTCTCGATATGGGCTGAACCCATAACCCGGGTGTTGTAGACGGCCACGTCCATGAACAGTCGATCCAGACTGACATCCTGCTGGGCGTGCGTATCGATCAGGTCGTGAAAATGATGCCCGGTAATCGCCAGCACCGGTTGGCCGTCAAGTTTGGCGTCGTAGAGTCCGTTTAACAAATGAATGCCGCCGGGGCCCGACGTGGCCAGACAGACGCCTAATTTACCGGTAAATTTGGCATAGGCGCAGGCCATGAATGCCGCCGACTCTTCGTGACGCACCTGAACGAAACGAATCTTTTCTTTGCGTTTGCGCAACGATTCCATAATCCCATTGATGCCATCGCCGGGAAGGCCGAATATAACTTCCACGCCCCAATCGTAAATTGTGTCGAGCAGTATATCGGCTGCGGTATTGGCCATAGGCGATCCTTGCTTTCACTAACGGTCGTTCGCGCTGCTACTTGATTATTCCGTCAAGTCGCGTCGCTGCTCCAGCGATCACTCGACCGAGATGCGATTTGCCGCGCTCGCTTCGGTTTCGCTGCGCGGCATGCGGATCTCAAGCACGCCATTTTTAAAAGTCGCCTTGACTTGCTCAACGTCGACGCCAGCGGGCAGGTCGATACTGCGCCGCAATAAGCCATGGACACGCTCGACCCTATGATAGTTTTCCTCTTTGATCGCTTCTTCTTTCTTCTTCTCGGCTTTGATGGTCAATCTCTGATCGGTGAGGGTCACATCGATATCGTCTTTTTCCAAACCCGGCAATTCTACTTTTGCGACGAGCTCTTTATCTTGCTCGTAAACGTCGACAGCCGGTAGGTCGCCGTGCATCGACCTTTCGCCCCGGCCGCGAAACGGGCTCATACGACGGTCGAAGAAATCGTCGAAAAGCCGCTCCAGTTGCCGTTCCCACTGATGCCAGTCGGAAAACGACTGTCGGGGAGAACTCGCCAGAGATTTATCGTTTTTATGTTTGTCGTGTTTACTCACAAACCTCTCCTTCCACTATCGGTCGAGGCCTCGACCGCTATTGCTATCGCCAAAAGTGGATTTGGCATCACGGACGTGAGCCTTGAGCCCGCGTCCGTGATGCCTGCGGAGTTAAACGGTGTGGCGCCGTCCAACTGCGAAACGATAGATCACCAGCAACACGATCGAACCGATCACGGCCATGATAAAGCCGACCGGGTCGCCTTCGCGATATAGGCCAAGGGCGCGTCCGAGAAATCCACCCAGTAACGCCCCGGCGATGCCTAGCAGGATGGTAATTATGAACCCGCCCGGATCGCGGCCCGGCATAAGTAATTTGCCGATGACACCGACTACAAGCCCGAATAGAACCCAGCCAATAATACTCATCATTCTGTCCTCCTTTTTTTTAGCCCACCTTCGAACACTCAAATAATATCAAAGCAAATCAGGCGACCCGCCGCTTTCCATGCGGTGTGCCGGTGACGCTCTGGCTCGGCGGTTGGACGCCGACACCATGAACGTAAACGAGTTCACCTCCGAGCCAACCCGAGACCGCCAGCATCAGCACGGCAAGCGCCGATAACGCCACCGGCCAGCCGGCGATTTCGCTACCAGCGGCGCGCAGCCATAGATTGACGCCATATAGCCCAACGACAATTAAATTGATGGTCATGTGACGCGTCGCTATGGTTTTGACGGACGATGCGCTCAGACTTAAGTAGTCGATGAGCCCCGGGATCGCCGCCGCCACGGCGCCGATAAAGCCGCCGACCATGGTGTAAAAAGCCAGCTCGCGCCAAAACGGATTGCTACCGTAAAGAAAGATCAGGTCGCCAACCAACGACAGCATCCAAATACCGATCGGAAAACCTACTAGCATCGGATGGATGGGGTGTTTGCCTAATTTGGCCGCCATAAAGCTTCTCCGAGCGCTTACGCAGCTAATTTTCTCCGCATGGTCAGGGTTACCGGACGGCGCGCCGCCTCCCAATCAGCCCAGGGGTCGGATTTTATATGCTGCAATCGCGCCGAGAGGTTTTTGACATTGAAAGAATCGCCGCGGACGCTTGCCAGTTCGTGCCAGAACAGCGGCGCCGACACCGGCGCGCCGGCGCGCGCCCGTGTGGAAAATGCCGCTACCGCGGTGGCCGCCCAACCGTTGCGCAGATAGTCGATGAAAATCTTGCCCTGCCGGCGCGCCTTGGACATCACCGCAAGATATTTTTTCGGCTCATCGGCAGCCATTGAGTCGGCAAGCGATTTAGCAAACGCTTTGGTGTCCTGCCAATCCAGTGTCCGGGCAATCGGTACCACCACGTGCAAACCTTTGCCGCCAGTGGTTTTCAAGAAGGCGCCGAGCCCGAGATCCTTCAAGCGCGCCTGCAGCAGTCGGGCGCCATCGGCGACCGCGCTCCACGGCAGCGCCGGGTCGGGATCGAGGTCGAAGGTTAAGC
>DASSGE010000368.1:0-4593 GCA_035693605.1 Binatia bacterium | reverse complement strand
GGCCAAGATCCGATACTCGCGGACAAAGCCCAGACCGCCGCGCCACTCGCCGGCGCCGCCGGAGTCGGCGAGCATCTCGAAGCGCTCGACGCGGGTGGGAAACTCGGACTCGATGATCTCGATGGGGGCGGTTTTGCAGTTGCTCAGATGAAAGGCCGTGGCCGACACGCCGTCCTTGCCGGCGCGGGCGCCGGTGCCGCCGCTGAAAATCTCATAGTGGACATAGGCGCGGTTGCTCTGGGCGTCGCGACCGCCGAGGACCAGGGCAGCGCTGCCGGAGCCGCCGGCGATGCGCCGCTCGGGGACGAACTGTGCCAGGGCGCGCAGGATCGCCTCGGCGGCGGTGAGCGCTGTCGGCATATAGGTATTCACCGCCGCGGGAAAGCGCGGATCGACGACGCTGCCTTCGCGAAACGTGGCGTCGATGCAACGAGCGAGGCCGTGGTTGATCGGCAGAAAACGATCGACCAGGGCGACCAGACAGTAGGCGCAGGCGGCGCGCACCAGCGGCGGTCGGATGTTTGCCGGCCCCTGGGTCTGATCGCTCGAGCCGCTGAAGTCGAAGTGGAGCCGGTCGCCGGATTTCTTAACTTTGACATGGATGCGTATCGGTTTGCTGAGATCGATGCCGTCGTGGTCGACGAAGCTCTCGCCCTCGGACTCGCCGTCGGGCCATGAGGCGATCGCCCGGCGCACGCGGCTTTCGGTATGAGCCGACAGCAGCTCGGTGGAGTCGAGAATGACATCCTTGCCATAGCGTTCCATCAGTTCGCCAATGCGCCGCTCGCCTAGGCGTGCCGCGCCGACCTGGCCGCGCAGATCACCCAATACCAGCGCCGGGGTGCGGCTGTTGGCTGCGATCATGGCGTCGATCTCTTTAACCGGTTGGAGCCCCGACATGAATTTGACCGGCGGCAGATGCAATCCTTCCTGATAGATTTCCCGCGCCGTGCCGCTGCCGCTGCCGGGGACGGTGCCGCCGATGTCGCTCTTATGCGCCATGTTGGCGGCGAAACCGACCCATTCACCGCGAAAAAAGATCGGCGTGAACACGCCCATGTCGGGCGCATGGGGGCTGCCGCCCAAGTAGGGGTGGTTGGTGATGAAAGCGTCGCCGTCGGTGATGTCGTCGTTGGTAAAAGTTTTCAAGATCGCCGCAGCGCAGGCCGGAAACGCGCCCATGTGCAGCGGCAGTACGACATGCTGGGCGATCACTTCGCCGCGGGTGTTCAAGACCGCGCAGCTAGCATCCTGGGATTCTCTAATAATTGTCGAATAGCCGGTGCGGAACAGCGAATTCTGCATTTCCTGGACGATGCCGGCCAGGCGCGCTTGGATGACTTGCAGGGTGATGGGATCGACCGAAGTCATAGGCGTGAGGCATGAGGCGAGAGGCGCGAGTCAGAGACGAAAAACATATACGCATTCATCAGTGCTGAGCGGAACAGCGCCGGTAGCACTACGATCTGGCCTTTGTTGCTCATGCCTCAAGCCTCGCGTCTAATGCCTAATTCCGCGCGCGCAGTTGCGCGGTCGCAGCTTGGTTGATGACGAAATCGGCGTCCGCGCTGTCGATCGCGACGCGGTAGACTTCGCGCGCTCTTTTCTGCGTCACATAGCCGTTGCGCACGTCGTTCAAGACTCGTTCGGGATCGCGTTCCACGGGATTGCCCAAACCCCCGCCTCCCGGAGTGTCGAGGCAAAACACTTCGCCGGGGTGGAGGACATGGTCGGAAAAGCGCGACGGGATCGGGCGTTCGGCAGGTGTCCCTGGATTCAACACGCAGTGGCCGGTCTTGCCGTCCATGCCGCCGTCGATGCCCTTGGGCGCGACGGTATGTTTGGTCGAGCGCAGTGAAAAGCGCGCGTCGTTGTCGAGCACCTCGTACTCCCGGACGAATCCTAAGCCACCGCGGAACTTGCCGGCGCCGCCGGAGTCGGGGATGAGCTCGAAGCGTTTCAACCGGGTGGCGAATTCCGACTCGATGATTTCGATGGGCGCGATCTTGGCATTCGACTGATTGACATTGGTTCCCGAGACGCCGTCTTTGCCGCTGCGCCCGCCCGAGCCGCCGCCGAAGATTTCGTATTGCACGTAGCCCTTGCCGGTCTTGTTGCTGCGCCCGCCGATGATGATCGAGCGGCTGCTGCAGCCGTCGCCGACCTTTTTATGCGGCGTAATTTGGCTCGACGCTTCGAGCAGCGATTCGACCAGCGCGTGCACGGTCGGATTATAGGTGTTGACCGGCGCCGGAAAAATCGGATTGACCACGCTGCCGTCGCGTACTTGGATTTCGATGCAGCGCGCCAGGCCGTAGTTGATCGCCAGCGCTGGATCGACCAGACAGGTGAGCAGATAGGCGCAGGCCGCACGCACGATGGTCGGGCGGATATTCGCCGGCCCTTTGGTCTGATCGGCGCTGCCGGTAAAATCGAACAGCAGCCGCTCGCCCTTTTTCTCCATGCGCACATGCAGTCGCACCGGTTTGTCGAGCTCGACGCCGTCGCTGTCGACAAAACGCTCGCCTTCGCCGACACCGTCGGGCCAAGAGGCGATCTCGGCGCGCACTTTGGCTTCGGTCAAAGCGAACAGCTCTTCGAAAGACTGCAAAATTGTTTCCTTGCCATAGCGCTCCATCAACTCTTGAAAGCGCCGCTCGCCCAAGCGCGCCGCGCCGACTTGGCCGCGCAGGTCGCCGACCACCAGTTCCGGCGTCCGGCTATTGGCGCCGAGCATGGCTTCGATATCCTTGCTGGTTTGAAACTTGTGAACGTACTTGATCGGCGGGACATGCAGCCCTTCCTGGTAAATTTCCCGCGCCTGGCTCCAGCAACTGCCCGGCACCGGACCGCCAATATCGCTCTTGTGCGCCAGGTTGGCGGCGAAGCCGACCCACTCGCCGTGAAAAAAGATCGGCGACAGCACCGCCATATCGGGAGCATGGGGACTGCCGCCGAGATAAGGATGGTTGGTGATGAAGGCGTCGCCTTCGTGGACTTCGTCAGCCGTGTAGTTTTTCAAAATGCCCGCGGCGCACGCCGGAAACGCGCCCATGTGCAGCGGCAGCACGACATGCTGGGCGACCACCTCGCCGTGGCGATTGAGCAGCGCGCAACTGGCGTCCTGGGACTCGCGAATGATCGTCGAGTAGCCGGTGCGAAACAACGAGTTCTGCATTTCCTGGACGATGCCGGCCAGGCGCGCTTGGATGACTTGCAGGGTTACCGGATCTACGGCTGACATGTTACCTCGTTCTCCGATTGGAACCTCTGAACCTTTGAAACAGCTGGAACCGATGAGTCTTAAGGTTCCAGAGGTTCCATTTGTTGCGACGGTTCATTGTTTTGCGCGGATGATGATATTCCGATAGCCGTCCACTGTCGCTTCTTGCTCGGGTTGGATGACGGTGGTGGTGTCCAACTGCTCGACGATAGCCGGGCCGCTGATCTTGTGGCCGGGCTCGAGCAGGTCGCGGTTGTAGACCTGAGTAGCCAGCACGCCATGTTCTTTGCCGAAATAAACTTTTCGTTCGCCCAGTTTGGTATCTTCAATCTTGCGCCCGGTGACCTTGCCAGGAGACAGTTTCGCTTGCGGCACGAGCCCCAACGAAATCAGCCGCAGGCTCACCAGCTCGACCGGTTCGCTCTCGGCCTTATGACCGGAGTTCTGTTCGTGCATGGTGTCAAAGTGCTGACGCACCATCAGCAGGTCATGTTTGGTCAGCGGCGGCATTGAGCAGGGAACGGTAAGTTCGTAGCCCTGGCCGGCGTAGCGCAAATCGAGATAGGGTTCGATCTTGATCTCTTCGTCGGTGAACCCTTCACTTTCGAGGTCGGCTTTGGCACGCTCGATCAGCTGGTGAAACATCGGATTGATTTCGCTCAAATCAAGCTCGTCGAGGCCGACCAGCTTCGAGCGCACATAGTCGTGCTTCACATCCGACATCAGCAAGCCCAAAGCCGAGTGAACGCCGGGCGTGAGCGGCACGAGCACCGATGGAATTCCCAGATCCAGTGCCATTCTCCCGGCATGCATCGGCCCGCCGCCGCCGAAGGCGACCAGAGTGAAATCGCGGATATCGTAGCCGCGCGCCGAAGATACCGCTTTGATCGCTTCTTCCATCTTGGCGTCGATGATTTTCAAAACCCCATCGGCCGCTTCGAGGAGATCGAGCTTCAATGGCTTGGCGAGTTTTTCTTCGAGGACGCGTTGCGCTTTCTCCTTGTCGAGCTTCATCCGGCCGCCCAAAAAATGGTTCGGATCGAGCACGCCGCAAACCATGTTGGCATCGGTCACAGTGATGTTGTCGCCGCCGCGGTCGTAACACACCGGGCCGGGATCGGCGCCGGCGCTATCGGGGCCGACTTGCAAACCACCGACGGTGTCGATGCGCGCGATGGTGCCGCCGCCGGCGCTGACCGTATGAATGTCGAGCATCGGCAAAGCGATGGGGCGCAGATTTATTTTCCCTTGCGTCGTGATTACCGGATTACCCTGATGGATGAGCGCGACATCGCAGCTGGTGCCGCCCATGTCGAAGGTGATGATGTTGTTGATGCCGACCCGCTCGCAGGTGCCCATGGACGCGATGA
>DASSGE010000367.1:0-2371 GCA_035693605.1 Binatia bacterium | reverse complement strand
AAAGGCGACATCAATGAAGAGTTAGTGCGTTTGAAAACCCATGTCGTGGCGCTATCCAGGGTTGTCCGCGAACGGGAGCCAGTGGGAAAAAAAGTCGACTTTATGCTCCAAGAAGTCAATCGCGAACTGAACACCATCAGTTCCAAGGTGCCCTATTTGCCGGTGACCCAGTTGATTCTTCAGGGTAAAGAACGGGTCGAGAAGATTCGCGAGCAGACCCAGAATATCGAATGAAACCCCGGGTACCTCAGCTGGCCAAACGGCAAGGGATTATTTTTATTCTTTCGGCGCCCTCCGGAGCGGGTAAGACGACCCTTTATCATGGCCTGAAGCAAAATTACCCGGATATTCGGCTGTCGGTATCCTGTACTACGCGAGCGCGGCGGCGCGGCGAGGTGGCTGGAACACATTACCGTTTTCTCAGCGATGGCCAATTCGATGTGCTCAAACGGCGCGGTGAGTTCGCGGAGTGGGCGCAAGTACACGACTATTACTATGGCACTCCGCGAAAGCCGCTCGAGCGAGCGCTCAAGTCGGGGCACGATATTTTGCTTGATATCGATGTCCAGGGGGCGCAGAAGATCAAAAATTCATATCCCGAGGCCGTTGCGGTGTTTGTCCTTCCCCCAGCCATGGCCGAGTTAAAGCGCCGCTTGTCCCTGCGCGGCACCGATGATCGCGAAGTGATCCTGCGACGCCTTGCCAATGCCAGGGGTGAAATGCGTCAAATATTCCATTATGATTACTTTGTCGTCAATTACGACGTCGAGCAGGCGGTGCGCGTACTTAGCGGGATTGTCGAAGCCGAACGAGCCAAGGTCTCAAGGGTAACCGAGTGGCGCATCGAACCGCTGCGGGGCATGGGCGGACAGTTCAGCCATGAGCAAAGAAACCAAACTTCACGATCTCGTTGAGAAAGTCCAATCCTATTATCCTGCCGCGGATGTTGATCTAATCCGCAAAGCTCACGATTTTTCCGCCAAGGTTCACACCGGGCAAAAACGCTTGTCCGGCGAACCTTATCTCATTCATCCCATAGCTGTCGCCGACGTTATCGCCGATCTAAAGCTCGACGTGCCGAGCATCGTCGGAGCTTTGCTTCACGATACGGTGGAAGACACATTGACGACTTTGGATGAAATCAAGAGCCTTTTCGGTCGAGAAATCGCCGCGCTGGTCGACGGCGTCACCAAGTTGAGCCGGACGAATTTTACCAGCCATGAGGAAAAACAGGCGGAAAACTTTCGCAAGATGATTCTGGCCATGGGCAAGGATGTGCGGGTCATTCTCATCAAGCTCGCCGACCGCGTGCACAATATGCGTACGCTGGATCACATGCCACCTGACAAGCAGATTCTCACAGCTCAGGAGACTCTGGATATTTACGCGCCGCTGTCGCACCGGTTGGGTATCGCCTGGGTGAAAAGCGAGCTCGAAGACCTGTCGCTCAAATACCTTCATCCGGAAGTCTATTATCAGCTCAAGCGTAATGTCGCCAAGAAAAAGAGCGACCGCGAAAAGTACATCGACGAAGTGATCTCGATCATCAGCAAAAAGCTCGAAGCCGATGGCATCGATGCCGAAGTCACCGGGCGGCCCAAGCATTTTTTCAGCATCTATCAAAAGATGGAAAGCCAGAACCTGCTTTACGATCAGATCTACGATCTCGTGGCTTTCCGTATATTGGTCGATACCCAGCGGGAATGTTATGAGACCCTGGGGATAGTGCACGCTCAGTGGAAGCCGGTGCCGACGCGGTTCAAGGACTACATCGCTTTGCCGAAACCAAATATGTACCAGTCGCTTCATACCACCGTAATCGGGCCTTACGGCGAGCGCATCGAGATTCAAATCCGCACGCACGAGATGCATCGGGTCGCCGAGGAGGGCATCGCGGCGCACTGGCGTTACAAGGAAGGCGAGGCCTTTCAGGTGAGCGACATTCAACGATTCTCCTGGCTGCGTCAATTGCTCGAGTGGCAGGAGAATCTCCAAGACCCGCAGGAATTTCTCCATAGTCTCAAAGAAGACCTATTCGCCGCAGGGATGTATGTGTTCACGCCTAAGGGCGACTTGTTGCATTTCCTGCGCGGGTCCACCGTCATCGACTTTGCTTATAGAATTCACACTGAAGTCGGTAACCGCTGCTCTGGCGCACGCGTGAACGGCCAGCTGGTTTCCCTTAAATACATACTTCGCAGCGGCGACACCGTGGAAATTATTACGACGCCGCAGCAGGTGCCGAGCCGTGACTGGCTCAAATGGGTTAAAACGCCGCGAGCGAAAAATAAAATCCGCAACTGGCTAAAGACGCAGCAATACGAACGTAGCGTCGTGCTCGGCCGTGAGATATTTGAAAGCGACCTGCATC
>DASSGE010000366.1:0-2199 GCA_035693605.1 Binatia bacterium | reverse complement strand
AAAAGCATCACTTTGATCGAGATGCCGTGGCCCATCAGATTGGCCCAGACGATGCCGGGCACGCTGAAAATATTGAACGGCCCCTGCTCGAGACCGAAGAGATTTTTCAAACCGACGTTGATCATGCCGATGTCGGGGTCGAGCAAGGTGATCCAGGCGATGGTCGTCGGCAAGCTCGGCACCATGTAGGACACCCAGAATAAAAATTCCAGCGTATGGCTGAAGGGGATTTTGCTGCGCGCCAGTATCCACGCGATGGCGACCCCGATGGGAAAGCTGATCGACACCGTGAGCGACCAGATGAGGAGCGAGTTGCCCAGCGAGGCAACCAAGCCGGGGCGTTGGAAGGCGTTCTGCCAGTGCTTGGCGCCCCAGACGCGCGGCTCGACAAACCAGTCGTTGGCGGCATTGAAACTGTTGATCAGTAACAGCAGCACCGGCCAGATGAGAAAATAGCCGAGCACGATCAGAAGCGCCGCCATGATGAAATGGCCGCGGGTCAAACGTCGCGCCGCGGCGAGAGGCTGCGGCACTACGACTTGATCCAGGGTTGGGGAATGCTCCATGGGTGGTTAATAGTTCCAGCCGTGCAGTGGTTCCAGTCGGTCCAGTCGTCTCGATCGATGGTTGTCGTTAACAACTGAAGCTATTCGAACTATTGAAACCTTTGGAACTCTTCTTATTTATTTCTGCCGGCTCTCCCAGAGCTTGAACACCCACTTCTGGATTTCTTCCGTTTTTTCGCTGCTGGTCGGCTCGGCGTCGGGGAAGGCATACTCCTTGCCGTAGCCGCGACGCTGCTGCGGTGATACTTCACCGAAAGGAATATCATTGCGCAGCGACGATCGGTCGAGATTGGGAATCAGCGTATGGGTCGCCGTCTGGCCTTCCTTGCTCAAAAACCAATTGATGAATAGCTTGGCGGCGTTGGCATGGGGCGGGTTAGCAAACGCCGAAATGCAGCAGCCCGAGCCCGAAGCGCGCAGCACGCCCTGCTTCTTGACCAAGTAGCGCGGCTTGATCGGCAAGCCTTTGCGCGACAGGGCGACGTACTCTTCGGTGCCGGTGGCGACGAACTGCAGCGGGAAGCGGCCGTTTACCAGCCAAGTCTCAAGTATGCGCCGATCGTCACTGAAGGTGACGCCGGTGTCGAGCATATATTTCTTGACCCAGTCGGGACCGCGGTCGGGCTCGTAGTAGCTATCGATCATCTGGCGGATGCCCGAGGGATCGCCCAGGCCTTGACCGGCGATCTTGCCCTTCCAGCGCGGATGAAACACGTCGGTTTGCACGTTCAGGGTGGCGATCTCGGCTTCTTTGATCTTGTCGGTGTTGTACCAAGTCTCGTACTGGTCCTCCAAGCCGGCGTGATAGATCATCGTGAACTTGCCGAACTTGTCGGTGTACATGTGGCGGCCTTTGTACCACTTCGACAGGTCGGTGACCTCGGGATGGATCATCAGAGGTGCGAGCGGAACCACTGATTCCGAGGGCACCAGGCGCTGCTGATTTTCGCGCGAGCTGATCAGCGCCACGTCCATGGTGAATTTACCGGCTTTGCGCTCGGCCAGCACGCGGTTGACCGTATCGGTGGCGTTGCCGGTGGAGACTTCGACTTTGACGTTGAATTTTTTACTGAAGAGATCCACCACTGGCCGATACTGGCGCGACGGCGCGCCGCCGGAGGCGATCGACACGGTGCCTTCCTGCTGCGCCGCGGCGATGAGCTTGGACCATTCGGTCTCGAAGTTGGCGCTCGCCGCCGGCGCGGCTTTTGTCTGCGCTGCCGGTGCAGCGGCAGCGCAGACGTTGGCCGTGAGGAGGAGTAGGACGGATCCGACCGATCCGACGAATCGGACCAATCGGTCCGAAAACTTCTCTAGTTGCAGATAGTCTTTGGCAGATCGTATTAGCCTTTTCACAAAATCCCCTTTCAGTCTTCCTTGTGCGACCAGTCCGATGACCACGCGCTGTGACCGTCGGGACGCAACTTGAGCCATACTTTGTTGCCTTCATCGATGGGCTGGTGCCGCTCGCCGTAGAGCAAAACCTTGCTTTGGCCGTCGACTTCGACTTGGTATTCGATCCGCTCGCCGATAAACAGCGCCGCTTGCGCGGTCCCGCCGATCATTCCGGGTGGTGGTTTGCTGCCATTGGCCGGTAGGATCTCGACATCCTCCGGACGGACGCCGATGTAAA
>DASSGE010000365.1:0-2730 GCA_035693605.1 Binatia bacterium | reverse complement strand
TTCTTGCATTGGAAAGAGGCTGGCTCAGCCCAGCGCAGATCAAAGACATCAACGAGCAACAGAAAAATAAGACTTTGCGATTTGAAGCACTGGCGCTGCAGTGTGGCTATCTGAATCAGGCGCAAATCGATGAACTCTTGCAGCTTCGTGAAACCAGTCACCGGGTAAGATTAGGTGAAGCTTTGGTGCTCAAGGGGTTTATCACTCTTGAATCGCTGGATCGCGAACTTAAGGAATACAACAAAGAAACCGAGAAATTTTCGTCGGAAGTTAGTAACGCTTTCCGCGCCCTGGCGCACAAAGATATTGTCCAAACCTTTACCGATTTGATGCTTTTGATGTTTACTCGGTTCGGCAAGCAGGACATTATCATCGAACGCTGCGAAAGCGGCAAAGAAAAGGTCCGGCTTTTCCGCTGGGTGATCTCACAAAAGATCGCCGGCGAAAACGTCGAATTCAATTGTCTTTTATCTGTACCCCCGAAGCTGCTTCTACAGATGGCTTCGACGATGTTGGACGACACCGTCAGCAGTGCCGATGAGCTGGCAATCGATGCATCCAAAGAGTTCGTCAATATCGCTAATGGCAACGCCTGCGCGAAACTCTCGGAAACAGGCGTTAATCTGACGATGTTGCCGCCGGAAATTTACGAAACCACGACAACACCCTACCCATTCCACGCCAAAGATGTAGTTTGCGTCCATCTCGCATCGCCGGATTCCAAATTAGACGTAGCTTTCGAGTTCTGAAGTCGCGGAGATTCTATTTTGACATTTACAGTAGCGCCTACGTGGAGCTCGATGCAGATAATTATTCCGACTTGTAAAACATTTGGGCAGAGAAACTGCCACAAGCGAGAATACCCGGTGCAGTCGGACGGTTATTTGCAGCCTGTCAATTTGCATTAACGGAGAGGGGGCGCCAGAGCCGCAGAAGGGCACAGGTGGTTCAAGCTGCACCGCGGGCATGCAGGCGTGCGCGCAAAGCAGACGCGCCGACCATGGATGATCAGCCGGTGCGAAAAATTCGTCCATTCGGCAATCGGCAGAAGGCGCGCTAAGTCGGCCTCAATCTTCACCGGGTCTTGATGCCGTGTCAAACCCAAACGACGCGATAGGCGTCGGCAGTGAGTGTCGACGGCAATTCCTGGCTCGCCAAAAGCATGACCACGAATTACATTAGCGGTTTTTCGACCTACTCCGGCAAGCCTGGTAAGATCGGCCATGGAGGACGGCACCGCACCATTGAATTCTTCGACCAACTGTTCGGCACAGCGTTTCAGAGACTTTGCTTTGGCACGAAACAGTCCAAGCGCGCGGATACAAGACTCGATCTCAGCTAATGACGCAACCGATAGCGCGATCGGATCAGGAAATCGAGCAAAAAGTTCCGGCGTGACTTTATTGACAGCGGCATCGGTGCACTGTGCCGACAGAATTACCGCGACCAGCAGCTCAAAGTTATTGCGGTGCGTCAGCGGACACTCGACCTCGCTGTAGAGTTTCGCGAGACCGGCAGTGATACGAGCAGCGCGATCAACCCTTTCTTTCTGGCTCTCACTCTGCGACGGGCGGGTCTTCCAATCCGCTGACGCTACCTTCTGCCGCTTTTTAGCTCGAGCGCCGAACTCGGAAGGCGTTCTTGCCGGCATAGACTGCTCGCTTACCCAGTTCTTCCTCGATTCGCAGGAGCTGATTGTACTTCGCCGTGCGCTCGCCCCGGCAGGGCGCGCCAGTCTTAATCTGACCGGCATTGGTAGCCACCGCGAGGTCAGCGATGGTCACATCCTCGGTCTCGCCGGAGCGGTGTGACATGATGGTGGTGTAGCCGTTTTCTTTGGCGAGTTGCATGGTTTCCAAAGTCTCCGTCAAGCTGCCGATCTGATTGACTTTGACTAATATCGAGTTGGCAATTCCGGAGTCGATGCCGCGCTTCAAGCGCACCTTGTTTGTGACGAACAGATCGTCGCCAACCAGCTGAATATTTTTGCCCAATGCCCCGGTCACTATACGCCAACCCTCCCAGTCGTCCTCAGCAAATCCATCTTCGATGGAAATGATCGGATACTGGCGCACCCAGTCCTGGTATAACTGAACCATTTGATCTCGGCTGCGGGTTTTGCCATCGGATTTTTTGAAAACATACTTTCCATCCTCGTAAAATCCGCTGGAGGCGACATCCAATGCGAGAGCGACTTGGGAACCGGCCTTGTAACCGGCTTTGGCGATCGCCTCCAGTAAGAGCTCAATCGCTTCGGCATTGCTTTTGACACGCGGCGCAAAACCGCCTTCGTCGCCCACGCTTGTCGACAGACCGCGGTCGTGGAGAACTTTTTTCAATGTCGCGAAGATTTCCGCGGCGCAGCGCAGCGCTTCTTTGAAACTCCTCATGCCGTAGGGCACCACCATAAACTCCTGCACGTCGACATTGTTGTCGGCGTGCGCTCCGCCATTAAGCACGTTCAACATCGGTACCGGCAGTATCTTGGCGGCCGCGCCGCCAAGATAACGATAAAGCGATACACCCTGCGAACGCGCCTCCGCCTGGGCGACCGCCAATGACACACCAAGAATGGCATTGGCACCGAGCTTGCCTTTGTTCGCTGAACCGTCGAGACCGAGCATGATCCTGTCGATCGCGATCTGGTCGCGGCCGTCTTTGCCGCGCAATCTCGGCGCAATTTTTTCATTAACATGGGCGACGGCGCGAGCGACTCCTTTACCGAAATAT
>DASSGE010000364.1:0-3071 GCA_035693605.1 Binatia bacterium | reverse complement strand
TGTTCGGCTGCCGAGGAATTGATTAAACAGCGGTTGATCCGACGAGCAAGCCAAGGGCAGGATATCTCCGATGGCCGCTGGGAAATCTACTTACGGCAAAAGGATAGCTTCGAAGCGCTTGGGGAAGTGCCGCCCGACGCGTGTCTTGAGCTCGGTACCGACGCCGACATCGATCGGTTAACAGAAGCCTGCGAAAAGTTTGTCCGTGCGAGGGTATTGCCCCCACGTTAAACTCAAAAATCTTAGCGCCGCGACATTCTTCTCACTCTTGCGATATCCGGACTGGCTATTTCCCAGGTATGCTAAATACCAGTCGTATCCATCGCAGATCCGCGTTTATGCGCCTGGCATGTTAGTTGCGGATTCTCCAGTTAGGAGGTGCGAAAGGAGAGAGCGGTATGTACTCAAAGATCTTGGTTCCGTTGGACGGATCGCAGGCATCGGCAAAGGTGCTGCCGTTTGCCCGTATGCTGGCGCATACATTGAAGCTGCCGGTCGAACTCCTGGAGGTCGTCGATATCTCTGCCGCGACTGCGCATGTGGCTACCGATAAAGCGCGTTACCTCGATATTATTATTGCTGAAGGCGAACGGGCGAGCCACGAACACTTGGCAGAGGTCGCCGGCAGTTTTGCCGGCGTTCATGTGGTCTGCAAGGTCGAGAGGGCTCGACCAGCTGACGCCATCATCGCAAGAGCCGAGGCGGAACCAGGGACTCTCATCGCGATGGCAACGCACGGTCGCTCGGGAATTAACCGATGGATGATGGGAAGTGTGGCGGAAAAGGTTCTGCGCGGGACCACGACCCCATTGTTCCTCGTACGCGCCAGGGAGGAAGAAGCGACCGCCGGAGGTGCGGTCAGTATTAAGTCTATCGTGGTCCCGCTCGATGGCTCAGGGCTGGCCGAGTCGGTGCTGCCTAGCGTGGCGGAGATTGCCAAAAGTTTCGACATTGAAATAGTTCTCTGCCGCGCCTATGAACTCGCTGCTTCGGCATATTACGGCAGCGAGGATTATTTGCCGAAGTATGACGAGATCCTGGGCGAGCTGAAGGTAGAAGTTGAAAATTATCTGCAAAAAAAAGTGCAGGAACTGAAGACCTCTGGCCTAACCAAAGCTTCCTGGGTGGCGTTCGAAGGCTCCGGCGCTGAGGAGATCGTGCGCTACGCCAATGGTCATCCCGACGCCCTGGTGGCGATGTGCACTCATGGCAGATCCGGTATGACCCGCTGGACGCTTGGTAGCGTTACCGAGAAAGTCGTGCGCCACTCCAACCAACCGGTGCTGGTGCTGCATGCTGCTTGAACCGATTCGGAGCTTAGGAGAGATATAAACAAACAAAGGGTGTAAAGGGGGTTGCTATGAGCAAAATCAAAAAAATATTAGCGCCGACCGATTATTCCGAACTGTCGATTAC
Organism: Binatia bacterium; assembly: GCA_035693605.1. Classification (GTDB taxonomy): domain Bacteria; phylum Desulfobacterota; class Binatia; order UBA9968; family UBA9968; genus DP-20. Next base: position 1,655 of record DASSGE010000364.1, on the reverse strand, counting down.
GGGTTTACGGCACGCGTTTGAGAGTGCCTACGAAGCCGGCGCGGAGTTGTTTGTGCTGCATGTCATCGATATGGGCGACGATTGGTTTGGTAAGAGCAAAAATTTTAGCCCCGTACGCACGCTATTGGCCGAACAGAAAGAGTTCCTCGATAAGTTTTTAAGAGAGAAGTTCGGCGAGTTTATGAATCTGGTCGAAGTGCATCAGCGGGTCGAACTGGGCACAGCTTACACAAACGTCGCCGAGATGGCCGAGCGCGAAGGCGTTGACGTGATCATGATGTCCACCCATGGGCGCACTGGATTGGATCATATATTGCTCGGCAGCGTGACCGAGAAGGTCATTGCTCACGCGCACTGCCCCGTGCTGGCAATTCCGGCACCGAAGCGGCACCACCCATTGTCCGAAGCGGCATGAGCTGGCGAGTAGCGCCGCCGAGTGGTCAAGTTACTCGAACACGTGAGGCACGAAGAACGCAGATTTAGTTATGCGTGTGGCCGGATGCGGTGATGGCAATTGGCGCTCAACTGGCGGTTCGCCGATGCGTATGTTTTGCCGATTATCACCACGTAATCGATTACTTGCTTGATGGTCGCAAGTGCTGGCGGCGTATCTGATCTCCACCGACCCGTCTTTCGCTCGCCGTGGATGCGCTGAGACCACCGATTAGCGCAAGTCGCTGCGGCCGGCGTTTGGAAATCCCAGCAATGAAAAATGTCGCAACGACAAACATGGTGTCGCACAGCCTCAAGTAGCAATGCGTTGATGAATTGGCACACAATCTTCAAACGTGCCGGTCGATCAGAAATCCTCCAATGACCAATCCGGGAGAAGCCCAAAGCGAAGCGATCGCGGAGCGAGCACGAAAGCTATACCATTTCCTTCGATCGTCGAAACTTGCGCGTGTTATGGCCGAAGTGTAACTTCGGCTGGAAACCTTTTAGGTGGAAAGCGCGGTATAGCGCTGGAAGGAGAGTTTCGCGCGTGGAGTCCTATTCCGAATTGGTTGGTAAATTCGCCGCTGGCTTGAAGCTTGCCGACGTGCCGCCCGCGGTCGTCGATAAAGCCAAGTTGGTTTTTCTCGACACCCTCGGGGTCGCTTTGGCATCGTCGACTATGGATTTCGGCGCGATGGTCATCAAGGTGGCCAGGAAACTCGGCGGTGCGGCCGAAAGTTTGATTATTGGATCGCCACACCGGGTGGCGGCGGCCAACGCGGTGATCGCCAATGGTACCTTAGCCCACGGTTTGGACTACGACGATACCTTGGAAGAGGCGATCGTCCACACCGGTTCTTGCGCCTGGATGACCGCCTTGGCGGTGGCGGAAGAAACCGCTGCGAGCGGTCGAGCATTGTTGGAAGCGGCCATCGTCGGCACCGAGGTGCTCTGTAAAATCGGTCTAGTGGCGCCGGGAAAGTTTCACGCCCGCGGTTTTCACCCGACGGCGATCTGTTCAACTTTCGGCGCAGCATCGGCGGCGGGCCGGCTCTACGGGTTGAGCCTTGCTCAATGGGTCGACGCCTTGGGTCTATGCGGCAGCCAGAGCTCGGGCATCATCGAATATCTGGCCGATGGCACCTGGACCAAGCGCTTGCATCCCGGATGGTCTTCTCATGGCGGCGTCATTGCCACCCTGCTCGCTAAAGAAGGCTTTC
>DASSGE010000363.1:0-2766 GCA_035693605.1 Binatia bacterium | reverse complement strand
GCACGGCGCCGTCGATTTTGCGGTCGGTGGTGCGGTAGGGGTGGATCCGCAGGGTGTGCCAGCGGCCGTCGCGGCCCTGGATCTCGCGCTCGCGCACCTGAATTTCGTCGATCACTTCGTGAATCATCGAGTCGAGATCCGGCACATCGAAGTGCGTCTTCAGGTCGCCCAGCGGCCGGCCGATGTCGTTGGCAAGCAGAGTCATCGTCCGGCGCGCTGCCTGAGTGAAGCGGCGGATGCGCAGGTCGGGTCCGACCATGACCACTGGAATTGCGATGCTGGCGAGCAAATTCGACAAGTCGTTGTTGAGCTGATTCAACTCCAGATTGCGGCTCTGCAACTGCTCGTTGACGGTGATCAGTTCTTCGTTGGTCGATTGCAGCTCTTCTTTGGCGGTTTCCAATTCTTCGTTGGTCGATTGCAGCTCTTCGTTGCTCGACATGATCTCTTCGTTGGCCGAGCGCAGTTCTTCGTTGATGACGTCCTGCTTTTCCAGCAGCGCCTGGAGATACTCCTTGGTCGCGGTCAGCTCGCGTTGCAGCTGGGTCGCTGCGGCGTCATCGTTGCTCGAACCTCTGGCAGGAAGGGTGGCATCGGCGGCCGCGGGTGTTTCGCCGGCAGGGTCCGGCGCTTCGTGGAATAACAGCAGCACGCAGGTGCCTGCCATGGCTGCGGGTTTGATCGGCAGGGCTTCGAGACCGATGGTGCGCACGCCGCCGTTCGCGCGCACGCGCACGCCGTCGCGCCGCACCGCTGTGTGCTCGCGCCGGGCTTCCTCGACCGCCGCGCGCAAATCTAAAAACAGCCCGTCGCGCGCCATCTTGAGCAAGTTGTTGGTCGGCTCGCCCGGGGGCTGCTGCAGGTAATCACCGGTATAGCCGCGAAATTGAATGACGTTCAGATTTTCGTCGACCAGAACCCCGGGCGGGGCGTAGCGTCCCGACAGCACGCGATCGGCCTCGCGCTGAAAATCAGCCGGACCGGGGTTGGGTGCGACGGCGCGCCGCAGCGTAAAATCACTGACGCTGCGCGAGTTATCACGAGTAAAATGTGCTGAGGGACGTCCGGCGACGGGCTTTTTCGCATAGATCTTGTGAAGCCGATCGCCCGGCTCGAAGAGGTCGACATGGTCGCCGACGCTTTCGGCGCTGCCGAGGACGAGAAAGCCGGGCACGTTGAGGGCATAATGAAAAATCGGCATCAAGCGCTTTTGCAGCGGCGCTGCCAGATAGATCAAAACGTTGCGGCAGCTGATCAGATCGACATGCGAGAACGGCGGATCGACGAGCAGATTGTGGCGCGCGAACACGCACATGTCGCGAATGGTCTTGTCGATCCGGTAACTATGATCTTCTTTTTGAAAAAAACGGCGCAGCCGATCGGGGCTTACTTCCGCTTCGATACTTTCCGGATAGACGCCGTTGCGGGCTCTTTCGAGGATCGGCGTATCGCTGATATCAGTGGCGAAAATCTGCAGCGCCGGCGGGTTCGGCTGATCGTCGAAAAACTCGATCAAGCTGATCGCCAGCGAATAGGCTTCCTGGCCGGTGGAACAGCCTGCCGTCCAAACACGCACCGGCTCCAGCGGCCGTTTGCCTTTGACGATCGCGGGAAAGACTTGCTCCTTGAGCGCGTCAAAAAGACCGGCATCGCGGAAAAAACTGGTGACGTTGATCAATAGATCGTGATAGAGCGCATTGACTTCGGAGTCGTCGCTGTCCAACCTGTCGACATATTGGGCGAGCGACTCCTGGGTGTGAAGCGCCATGCGGCGCATGATCCGGCGCTTGATCGTCGAATCGCGGTAAAGGCCAAAATCGACGCCGGTAACCGCGCGCAGCCGAGTCAGAGTTTTGCGATAGTGCATCTCGTCATTGGCCGCGCCGAGCGCGGCCGGATGTTCGAGAGCCAAGTAGGGATGGCTGCCAATCTCGGCGAGCCGGCGGGCAATCTGTTCCGGCGGCATTACCAAATCGGCGCAGCCGCTCTCGGCGGCGCTATGCGGCATGCCGGAATATTTGGCCGATTGTTGGTCCTGCGCAAAGGTGAAGCCGCCGGCCGCCTTGATTTCGCACAGTCCCTGGGCGCCGTCCGAGCCGGTGCCGGAAAGCACCACGCCGACGGCGCAGCTTTTCTGATCTCCAGCCAGGCTGCGGAAAAAATAATCGATCGGCAGATGCGGCCCGCGCCGTTCCTGGCGCGGTGTTATCTGAAATCGCCCGTGGGCAAGCGCCAGATCGACATTGGGCGGGATCACATAGACGTGATTCGGTCTGACCGCCTCGCCTTGCGCCGCGTTGGCTATGGGCATTGCGGTATAGCGCGCCAGTAATTCGACGAGGCGGCTTTCATGGTGCGGATCGAGGTGCTGAACCAGGACAAACCCCATGCCGGTGTCGCCCGGCAGGTGGGACAGGAGTTGTTCGTAAGCTTCGAGACCGCCCGCGGATGCGCCGATGCCGACGATGGGAAACGCGCCGGGGCGGTTATCCGCATCCTGGCCCATCTGCTTATGCTGTTCGTGCTGTTCTGGAACCATCGGCTTCCTTGTAGTTAGTTAGTTACTAACTAACCATCGCCCGCAAATGTGGATCGGCCAGGGAGCAACACGCTATAACGCGATTGTCGCTTTCGCAATAGCCACTCTGTGCATTTACCGGCGAATCAAACAGTCGCTTCGCAAGTCGAGTGTCCCAATTCCTATAATCACGCCAGTGTTTGATTGCGGATTTGCGCCAGCCCGTTGATCGCGCCGTCAATCGCCAC
>DASSGE010000362.1:0-6038 GCA_035693605.1 Binatia bacterium | reverse complement strand
AGCGCCACGAGATCGCATGAACGAAGCAAAGCTGTTGAACCGCTTGAATGTTGTCAACCTCGGACATTGCTTCGTCCGTTACACCCCGGCCTCGAGCAGCGCCGGCGCTTCTTCGGTGCGCCGTGGTTTTCCCGCCGCACTGAAATACTCGATGACGCTTTGGACAATCTCGCCCGTGTTGTGAGTGGTGCGGAAACCAACCAGGTTTTGGACTTTGCTCGTGTCCGGTACCCGTCGCTGCATGTCTTCGAAGCCTGCTTCGTAGGCTTGATCGTAGGGAATGTACTGAATTGGCGAAGCGCTGCGGGTCATGGCTTTTACCAGTTCGGCGAGCTCGCCAATGGAGATCTCCTCTTCGCTGCCGACGTTGAAGATCTCGCCCACCGCATCGGGATGTTCGATCAATTTAGCGAGCGCACCCACCGTGTCTTTAACGTGGCAAAAGCAGCGCGACTGTGTGCCGTCGCCGAATACCGTCAGCGGCTTTCCCGCGAGAGCGGCGCGCACGAAGCTGGGCAGCACCATGCCATAGCGGCCGGTTTGGCGCGGGCCGACAGTATTGAACAGGCGCGCGATCACTACCGGCAAGCCTTTTTCCTTCCAGTAGGCGAGTGCGAGAAACTCGTCAATCGCCTTCGAGCAAGCATAACTCCAGCGGCCCTTTTGCGTGCCGCCCATCACTAGATCATCTTCCTCGGTAAAAGGAATTTTGGTCGACTTGCCATAAACCTCGGAGGTGCTGGTGATCAGGACTTTCTTCTGTTTTTTGTTGGCAAATTCCAACACCGCCTCGGTGCCCTTGACGTTGTTTTCGATCGTCCGCACCGGGCTTTCGACAATCAGCCGCACGCCGACGGAAGCCGCCAGATGAAAAACAGCATCCGCATCATCGATCAGCTCCGCCAGTAAATGACGGTTGAATATAGACTCGAAGACGTAGTTAAAACCGCGCATGGCTTTTAGCCGGTCGATATTTTGATTCGAGCCGGTGCAGAGGTCATCGATCACGGTCACCGAATGTCCTGCGCTAAGCAGCTTTTCCGCGAGATGACAGCCAATAAAACCCGCTCCGCCGGTAATGAGATAACGCATTGTTTCCTCTCCTCGATGATTCTCGCTTTGGCCTTATTGCCCGCCTCAATTGATTTACTGTTGTAAAACCGGTGTCTTAGAAATTGTGTCGGATTCGAATTGTCCTTTTCCCAACTCACACAAGCCGCGCCGATGAGAAATAATCTCCCGAAGTGTAATAATGACGGTAATGGCGATATTCGCCGCGCTTCATGTCGACGCGATTAAGCACCAAACCGAGCATCTTCGATTGTCTATCTCCGAGCTGCGAAATTGCCTCCTTAACGATCGGTTTCGGAGTCATGTGGCCTCGCACAATGAAAATGAAACCATCGACGATTGTCGATAACACCACCGCATCGCTCACCTGAATCACCGGTGGCGAATCGATAAAGACATAATCGTAGCGTTGCTTTAGGTAGGCGAGCGTCTCGGACATTTTTCTCGAGCCTAACAGTTCCGTCGGGCTGGGCGGCAAGGCCCCGGCTCCGACCACCGAGAGATTCGCAATCGAAGTCGATTTAATGACCTGATCCAAGCCAACGAGATTTGCCAGGTAATCGGACAGTCCGACGTCATCGTCAGCCATTCGTAATGCACGTAAACAACTTGGTTTGCGTAGATCGGCGTCAATCAAAAGCACACGGCTGCCCATTCGGGCAAACGTAATCGCCGTATTGGTGGCAGTCGTAGTTTTGCCCTCACCGGCCGTGCTGCTGGTAAACAACAGCGCTTTTGGCGCTTCGTCCGATCGGGCTAACAAAATGCTCATGCGCAGTTTGTGATAGACCTCGGAAATCATCAAATGTCGCTGGTCATTGGACTCCAGGCTACGCGTCGGAAGGCACAGCTTGGCGTCGCTAGGTACGAGCTTGCGAACCGGCGGCGGCGAGAGCACATTCGCCGGACCGGCCGGTAGCGTTAAAACGTCAGGCACAACGGAAAGACAGGGCAGCCACAAAAAGCGCTCGGCCTCTTCCTGGGTGTTCAATGTATTGTCCAAACGTTCTTTGAGGAGCGCCAAGCCCAGGCCGCCGAACAATCCGACAAACGCTCCCAACATGAGGTTCAAGCGCTTGTTGGGCTTGGCTGGGAGCCGCGGGATTTCGGCACGGTCAACTATTGTGACATTGGAAGAAGGCAACTCACCGGCCACGGAAATCTCGCGAAATCGCTCCAACACACTGTCGTAAAGTTGCTTGTTGGTGTTGGCTTCGCGCGCCAGGATCGCGTACTGGACAGACGCATCTTTGAGCGCAAAAGTCTCGGACTTCTGCTTGTCCATCTGTGCCCGCAGTTCTCTTTCTTTTCCGGCAGCGGCAAGGTAGGCAGAGTTAATACCGTCGACAACATTCTTAATTTGTTGAGTCAGCCGCGTTTTGGATTCTTCCAATTGGGCCTTGATTTGCGCTAAGCGGGGGTAGCCCGGCAGGAACTGCTCCCCGAGCTTCGCCTGCTCCGCTTCGAGCTGCACGACTTGATTTCTGAGATTTTGAATCAAGGGATTGCTAATAACCGCGGGAAGCGAATCGTACTGCCGATTTTTGATCAATCTGGCTTGCGCTTCCAAGCCAATGCGCTCGGCTTCCGATTCAGTGAGGCGTTTGTTGAGATCGGCCAATCGGTCAACGACGATGTTTTCTTTCTCATCGAGCGAGATTATCCCTTTGCCGCGGCGAAACTGGTTCAAAGTCATTTCAGATTGTTCGACTCGATCTTTCAGTTCGCCTAGTTTGCCTTCCAGGAATTTGCGCGCTTCTTCGGTGGCCTGGCTCTTGAGCTTGAATCCATGCTGGATATACGCGTCCACATGCGCATTGGCGACCCGTGCAGCGAGCGCAGGATTCGCCGAACTGATTGCAATCCTGACCATGCGGCTGCGCTTGATCGGCTCGATGCTGACCATGTCGGTGTAGTTATTGATGAGCGCAGAATCGACTCCCGCAATGGCCGACGGCATGGCTGGTGGCGCATTCTGTGGCAATAAGCTTTGCAACCACCCGAGCGGCGTCGACAACAGCCGGCCGATCGAGAACCCGCTATCGCCCGGATTGACGAACTCGGTGTCTTTGTCGAGTTTTTGCGTCCTGATGACCTCGGCCGCGAGGCTCCGACTCTGCAATACCTGGTACTGGCTTTCGTAAAAGCTACTTTCGTCCGCCTCATCGGTTTCGCCGACGACCTGTTGGATCTTGACGACTTGGGGTGCTTTACGCTCAATCATCAACGTCGCCCGGGCAACGTAGATGGGCTTGGCAGTGAACACGATTAGGCCGCTCACGAGAGTCGAAAAAGCAAGACAGGCGAGAATTTTCCACTGGTGCTTCCGCACGACCTGCCAGTAGTCGCGGAAATTAGGCGCTTCGCCGATCGGTTCAGCGCGACGGTCACCACGCACCGCGTCTTCCGCTTCGAGGAAAATAACGCGCCGGGGTGGTTTTGCCAGTATTTCCTTCATGATGAGCCTACGACCCTACACAGCTAGCGAATTGGAACATTTGCACTCGCTCCGACGTTAACCACTGTCGTAAAGAACCGATAAAATCCCCAAGCGAATAGCTTCGGGTTCGACGCAACAACGTCAACCACATCGCCTTCGCGCAATGAAAGATCGGCATGGGCGCCGCTTTTGATCGCATCCATATCCACCGTCACTCTGGACTTGTGCCCGGCGGAATTGGTGCGTATCAAATTGACGGCAGCGCCATCGGCCGGAAACGTCATGCCACCAGCGGCAGCGATGACGCCGTAAAGAGTTAACCCCGGCGTGATTTTATAGGCACCCGGCTTTTCAACCCAACCTTGCACCAAGACTTCCCCTGCTCCGGGAATCATGACGATATCGCCGGGATGCGCCGGCATGCTCAAGTACATTTCTTGACCGCTCTTGTTGACGCCGTCGAGACTAATCACCAAGGGCTCGGCGTTTTTGAGAATCAGCGGCGCGGGATCCTGGCTCAGCATACGTATCGGCATTGCCGAAATTACTTCTTTTGCTTTATCGGGCTCGGCTGGCTCGGCGGGAATAAACAGGATGCGCTCAGCCGCCGCGGTCGTAGTGCCGCCGGCCTGCGAAATCATGCTGAGGATCGTGTCGGCCGAACTCGTCAAATTATAGAGACCCGGTTTTTGCACCGCTCCGATGACCGCGACTTGGCGACTGCGGAATTCCTTGACGAACAGGCTTACCTGCGGATCGCGTACGTAATTGGTTTCCAGGCGACGGCGAATTTCAGCGCGCAATTCTTTATCCGTCAAACCCTTGGCTTGAATCCTACCGACAAATGGCAACACAAGAACCCCTTCGCCGGTAACGCGTTCGGTGAGGTTCTTGAATTCATCAACGCCGGAGACAGTAACTTCAATGACATCACCGGGACCAAGCGGATGGTCGCTGGAGAAACTTTCCCGCCGGCGCTCGTCCCATAGCTTGGCCAGACGTTTAAGATTATCAGCCTGTTCGCCGTTGTTACTTGCATTCGTGAGCGTACGTCCCGATGATGGGACAGCGACGCTGTTTGCTGTTTCGGATGTCGGGTCGTTGTTTGGCTTAACGGTCGAGCTGCACGATGAAATGAATAACCCAATCACGATTAATCGTTTGAGTCGGCAGCTTCCACGCTGCAGATCACTGTAACCTCGGCCGGACTGAAGTTTTCGGGAATCTGAGCAAGCGCTCGTCTTGTTGTAATTCATCAAAGTTTCTCGTACGTTACAAAATACAACGGGCGCAATTAGTTCTGTCCTCGGACAGACCCGCTTTTCGAATGGGAAGCTCTGCTGCGGCACCTTCGCCAAAAGTTGATCCGCAAGCAGATGCTACTAATCGCCCGTTGTATTTAACTCCGCCTCAACTCACTATCTCGCCTCACTATTATCATTATCGATTCGATGAGATTTTTTTGGCACCATTTGCTCGCATTTATATAATCGCTTGCGCCACATCGACGTAGATGATGAATTGAAAAAATTTCTTGAATGTCAGCGACTGCGCGAAGCGAAAAAAATATTGTGATTGATCGTAGCTTGTTTACACTTCGCGGCATGAATGAACATGACAGCAGGAATTTCGACGATCAATAAGCATATTTCACGCCATCGCGGAAGTGGGGATGATTTGTTGGTAGTATTAAGCTAATGAGTCATGCAGTTGGCGACGTTATGAGATTCCCATCCGCAAGCGAAAAATTTTTGTCGACGACGTTATTCGCGAATGAAATTTCATACACTAGGTTGGAGGAAACTACATCAATCGCTAAATATCGGCGAAGGCCAAACTGTTGAACCACGTGCGCGTATGAAGAAATTTTTTCAGCCTTCTAGGTCCTCAAGACCACTGAAGCAGTTAATCACTGACACATTCTCGAGTCCGATACCGCCGCTACCTTAGCCAATCTCCACATCACAAGCCATGCGTCCGAGCTTCTTCTACGGCTACGTCATCATCGCGCTATGCTTTGCCAACATGGTGGTAATGCGCGGCGTCAATGGCGCATTCGGGGTTTACTATCTCGCCTTGCTCGAAGAGTTCCCGTGGTCGCGCAGCGCCGGCGCCAGCATCGCCTCGGCGAACTTTTTCGTCTACGCGATTGCCTCCCCCTTGGTTGGCCTCGCCTTCGACCGCTATGGGCCGCGCGTGCTTATGCCGCTGGGCGCATTCTTGACTGGTCTTGGGCTCGTCCTGTCATCATTTGCCCATTCCATCGGCGGGCTTTATCTTACCTACGGCATTGTTACCGCATTGGGTCAAGGCGCTCTCAGTTTCGTCGGCCACAATGCGCTGATCTCGTTTTGGTTCGTGCGCAAACGGGCTACCGCCATCGGCATTGCATCGATGGGCCAGGGCTTGGGCGCTCTCGTGATGGTGCCGGCGACGCAGCTTTTGGTCAGCTCCGTCGGCTGGCGCTGGACCTATGTCGCCACCGGTGGCCTGCTGCTGCTCATATTGGTGCCGGCCAATGCATTTT
>DASSGE010000361.1:0-8184 GCA_035693605.1 Binatia bacterium | reverse complement strand
CGCCGTTTTGATCGAGCACGGTGTCGCCGGCTTTTTGATCCTTGTCGAAGTCAAGCTTGTAAGAATGACCGGAGCAGCCGCCGTCGGTAACGCTGACGCGCAACCCATGTCCGGTTCGATGATCGCGTGTCAGGAGTTTCTTGATTTGCTCAATAGCGCTGGAAGTAAGCTTTAAATCAAGCGGGGATTCGGGATGGGTCATCTCCATACTTGGTAACGTAATGCCGGTGTCGAGTTAAGTCAAGGTGAGCGCGTCGCGCATGGTCAAACCCGGTCAAATAGCCAAAAGGCGTTAGTTCTCGAACAGCGCCTGGACGAAACTTTCAGCTTCAAACGGTTGGAGATCTTCGACATCCTCGCCGACACCGATATATTGAACCGGGACGCCGAGCTCCTCCTGGATGCTAATGATCACACCCCCTTTGGCAGTGCCGTCGAGTTTTGTCAGCACGATGCCGCTAATATCGGTGGCTTCCTTGAACACGCGAGCTTGCTGTAGGCCATTTTGCCCGGTGGTGGCGTCGAGGACGAGCAGGGTTTCGTGCGGGGCCTCAGGAAGCTCGCGTGTGATCACCCTGCGGATTTTCTTGAGCTCTTCGATCAGGTGAACTTTGGTGTGCAAACGGCCGGCGGTGTCGATGAGCAAGACATCGACGTTGCGGTTTTTAGCAGCTTGCATGCCGTCAAATACCACGGCTGAGGGGTCGGCGCCGGCCTTATGTTTGACGACATCGACGCCCGCTCGCTTGCCCCAGGCATCGAGCTGCTCGATGGCGGCGGCGCGGAAGGTGTCGCCGGCAACCAGCAAAACTTTTTTGTCTTGGCTGCGATACTGCGCAGCGAGCTTGCCTATAGTGGTGGTTTTGCCGACGCCGTTGACGCCAAGAAAAATGATCACCCACGGGCGCACCGTTAGCGGCGCTCGTTTGGGAACAGCGACCGAGCCGCGCAACATATCGACCATGGCCGCTTGCAGTTTAGCCACCATGTCTTGAGAAAGATCATCGGAATCACCCGGAGATTGGCGGCGCAATGCCTGCATTAACTTGTCGGTGGCTTTGACGCCGACATCGGCGGTCAGCAGACTTGCTTCCATTTCCTCCAGGGACTCTTCGTCCCACTGGCGATTCTGAAAGATCGTACCGATCTTTTGAACCCAAGTCTCGCGACTTTTGGTCAATCCTTGTTTAAGTCGTTGGAAAAATGCGCCGACTGCCATGGAGTGATACTCTGCGAAGCGGTAGTGAGAGTCAAACGGAGAGCTCAGTGAACGCCGAACCGAAGGGCTAGTTCATCCGCACCGAGACGACCTTGGAGACGCCGGGTTCCGCCATCGTGATGCCATATAACATCTCGGCCGATTCCATGGTCTTCTTGTTGTGGGTGACCAGGACGAACTGGGAGTGGCTACTCATCTCGCGAATCATTTCGTTGAAACGGTCGAGATTGGCGTCGTCTAAAGGCGCATCGACTTCGTCGAGAAAGCAGAACGGGCTTGGTTTAGTCAAGAAAATCGCAAAGAGCAAACTGACTGCCGTTAGAGCCTTTTCGCCGCCGGACAAAAGCGTGATCGACTGAAGCTTTTTCCCCGGTGGTTGAACGATGATGTCGACGCCGGTTTCGAGAAAGTCGTTTTCGTCAGTGAGGACGAGCCTGGCCTTACCGCCGCGGAACAAGCGCGGGAAGATCGTCTCGAACTTTTCGTTGATCGATTCAAAGCTTTCTTTAAAACGCAGGCGGCAGATGCGGTTTAATTTGACGATGGTCTGCTGCAGGTCGGCGATCGACTTTTCCAGATCCTCTTTTTGTTGACTCATGAACTGGAAGCGGCCAGTCAGCTCTTCGTACTCGCCGATGGCGGCGAGGTTGACCTCGCCCATTCGTTCCAAGCGGCCGCGTAACTCTTCGATATCAAGCAGCAGTTGGTCGCGCGATGGGCTTCCCTCACCGATGTCGGCGGCCAGGGATTCCAAGTCGGTATCGTATTTCTCGCGCAGGTTGTCGCGCAGATGTTGCAAGTGAAGTCGCCTTTCGGCGAGCGTGAGTTGAATTCGGCTGCGCTCTTCCTGGCAAGCTTCGCCGAGCGGCCGCAGCTCCTTGATGGTTTCGCCGATCTCGGCCAGTTGCATTGAAATCGCCCGATAGCTTTGGCGATCTGCCTGAAGACGATTGTCGATCGACTGGAGTTCTTCCCTGGCGCCGGAGAGGGATGCTTCGAGTTGTCGCAGGGCCGCTGTGATCTCGCTGCGTTGGCGTTGGTAATCGGCGCCGCGGCTCTGCCAACTTGCGATCTCTTGATTGGTATCTGCCTGTTGCTGCAGACGATTCGCGAGATTGGCATGAGTGTTCTCACGTTTTTCGCCCAAAGCTGCATTGCGTATGCGCGATTGGGTCACCGCAGCTTCGGCGCTTTCGACGGCACTGCGCAATTCACCGAAGGTCGCTTGTTTTTCCGCCAGAGACTGTTCACCGTTCGATCGCTGCGTTGTGCGTTCTTCGATCATTTGGTAGTTGCGCTGCAACTCAGCACGCAGTTTCTCCAATGCTGCGGTAAGGTCGTCTTGTTCGTGGCTGAGTGCTTCCAGGGTGCGGCTCAAGCGTTCGTGCTCTTGACCGGCGGCTCGGTTCTCGTGCTCCAAGCGCACACGCTCGAGTTCGAGCCGATGGATCTCGTTGCTTAATAGGATTTTGCGCGTTTCCGCCTGTTCGAGTTCGGCTTTGAGTTTGTCGAATTCGGCTTCTTCATGCGGGAGCTTCGCTGCCAAATCGGCAAGACTGCTGCCGAGCTCACGAATACGCCGCCGTTGGGTGAGCAGATTGCCTTCCAGAGGTGTTGTGCTGCCGCCAGTGACAGTGCCCATGGGATCGATTACTTCGCCGTCGGGAGTGACAATGGTGCAGTAGTAACCATTGCGATTCCAAAGCGCCAAGCCTGAAGCCAGGTTCGGAACAACGATGACGTCAGAGAGCAAATATTCGGCGATTTCGCGGTACCCTTCTTTAATCGATACCAAGCCCAATAGCGGCGCGATGACTTCAGCTTCGCTCAAAGGGAGCGCTTTTTCCTGGCGATGGCGCAGCTGTAACGGGATAAAGCTGCCGCGGCCGGATGCCTGGTGTTTGAGGAATTCGATGGATTCGACGCCTTCTTCATGGCCTTTAACGATGACGTACTGGAGCCGGTCGCCTAAAACGGCTGTCAACGCCTTTTCGTAGGTTTCCGGTGCCTCGATCACTTCAGCGACAAGCCCATAAATGCCGTTGGGCGAGGCGTCCTGCTGCTTTTTGAGCATGATGGCGCGCACGCCCTCGTGGTAGCCTTCGTAATTGCGCTGCAGGTCTTCGAGCGACAGCAAACGTGAACGATGCTCTTGAATCTCGGCTTTAAGCCCCTCGATGCGCCGCTGTTGTTCATCGCGCACCTGGCCAAGAGTTTGAATCGAGGCCGTCACCAAATTGGATTCCAGGGTACGCTCGCGCAATGCTTCGACGCAGGTGTTGAGCGCCTGGCCGGTTTCCTCGCGCCGTCCGGCACAAGCCGTAAGCGCAACCGTCGTCTGGACGGATTCGCTTTGGCAGCGCGATAGCTCGGCGGTAATCTCCGCCTGGCGTTTGTCTTTCGCGGTACTGTCGTTTTTTAAATAAGCGATCTGGTTGGCGGCGTCGATAAGCGCGGTTTTCTCCCGGTCGATGTCATCTTGCAGAGCGCGAATTTGCTCCTGCAGACCGCTCAGTTCGGACTCGCGCTCGCGCAAAAAAGATTCTTCGAAGAGCGACAGCTGGATAAAGCTATCTTTGGCTTTACTTAGTTCATCGATTTCCTGGCTAAGTGTTTTAAGCCGCTCACGTACTGTCGCTAAAGCAATTTTCGCTTCGCTTTCTGCTTGTTCGATTTGTTCGAGATCGCGCCGGTAGAAATCGCATTTTTGTTCGTCAGTTTGGATTTGCGTGCGCCATTGGAAAACCGTCTCTTGTTGGGCGCTGATAGCCTTGTCGGCTTCGAGCAGCGACAAGCGTACGGATTCGTTTTCGGCTTCTTTGCTATGCAGGCTCGCCAGATGTTCGGCCAGGCGATTTTCGACTTGGGTGAGCTGTGCTTCCTGTTGCTTAATCTCGCTAGATAGGGAGTCGCGCTGAACCGCAGTGAAGGCAAAATCCTTTTCGCGCAGTTCGGATCGGAGGGCGCGATAACGTTCGGCCTTCTTAGCCTGCAACTCCATGGTGCGAATCTGTCGCTCGATCTCGCGGACAATATCGCTGACGCGCAAAAGATTTTGCTGCGTGCGCTCGAGTTTTTTTTCGGCGACGATTTTGCGGCTCTTGTACATGCTGGTGCCGGCCGCTTCTTCGATCAGGCCGCGCCGCTCTTCTGGTTTGGCGTTGACCAACTCATCGACCTTACCTTGCTCGACGATGGAGTATGCCTTACTGCCGACGCCGCTGCCCAAGAATAGTTCAATTACGTCTTTCAAGCGGCAGACGGTCTTATTGATGGCGTATTCGGATTCGCCGGAACGAAACAACCGTCGGGTGATCATGATCTCGGTCAAATTGCTGTATTCCGCCGGACTTCGGCCATCTTCGTTGTCGAAAGTGATCGAAACCTCAGCCATGCCGGTCGGCGGCAAGCTGTCGCTACCGGCGAAGACGACGTCCTCCATTTGATGCCCGCGCAGGTGACGGGCACTCTGTTCACCCATGGCCCAACGCAGGGCATCAACGATATTCGACTTGCCGCAGCCGTTCGGACCGACCACTGCCGTGACTCCGGGATTAAATTCCACGAAAGTTTTCTCGGCAAAAGACTTAAAACCAATCATTTCAAGGCGTTTAAGGCGCATGGGTAATTCTGATTTAAAATGCTTTTTGGTAAATTACGGGAGCTCAAGCTGCCCCTTACTATTTCATAGCCAGTCGGGGCTGTCAAGAAAAAATCACAAGATACGGTGGGACCTGTTGATAAGTTACCACTATATATTGAATGAGCGCGTTTAGTATGACGCTTTCCAGCGAGATGCTGTGGGTAAGTTTGCGACAGCGACGATCGACGATCCTAATTTTGCAGAAGTTCGGTATTCCAATAGGAGGCGTCGACGGTATTGAGAAACGGCGTCCATTCTTTGTAGCGCGATAGGCTGAAGGTCTCCTGCATGAACGGCGTCCATTGGGGGCGTACTGGAGTACGAGCGAGCAGCATGCCGGCTTGATGGGGTGTCCGCCCGCCCTTGCGGCGATTGCACTCATGGCACGAGCAAACCACGTTTTCCCAAGTCGATACGCCGCCTTGGGAACGCGGAATGACATGATCGAGATTGAGTTCCTGGCGCGGCAGTCGCCGATGGCAGTATTGGCAGGTTAATTTATCGCGTGCATAGATATTGAAGCGGCTGAAACGCACCTGCCGTTTTGGGACTCGGTCGTAAGCCACTAGGAGAATCACTCGCGGCACACGAATGACACGATTGACCATGCCGACGGTCTCGTCGTGGGCTGAAATCGATAGGTCGCTCCAGCTCTCGAAATCAAACGTTTGGTATTGCTCATTAACTGCTTTGGCAATTCCCTGATAGAGCAGTACAAAAGCACGTTTCACCGACGTCACATGAATTGGCAGATAGGACCGATTGAGGATCAGGACCTTGGTGTAAAGGATCGAATAACCTGGCGCTGTGGCTGAATAAGTCATAGTCAGCTTGGAGCAGTATGATGTCGATCGAGTCGCCGATATTCCTTTGAAATTACCGGTCTCCGCCGCTAATGTCAATTTGACGCAGGATCGAGCGTTAGCTTCAACTTGATCTCGCCAGTGATTTCTTTTATAACTCACCCAGCTACTTTCTTTTTTGCTATTCGTCGGTTCCGCTATTCTCTGCGTGGCCCACCGCACCGCACCCACCGGCATCGCCAAAAGTTTAGTGTCAACGTAAAACTATGAAACAAGAAATTATTATTAACTCGACACCCCAGGAAAGCCGCATTGCCATCGTCGAAGACGGTCTGTTAGCCGAGTTCTTCGTCGAACGAAAAGAAGAGATGGGTGTCGCGGGGAATATCTACAAGGGCAAGGTCGCGCGCGTTTTGCCCGGCATGCAAGCCGCGTTCATCGAAATCGGCATGGACAAGGCGGGGTTTCTTCACGCCTCAGATTTCTCCGCCCTTGACGACGTTCATCTACTCAGCCCGGCCAACGACGATGTCGAATTCGAGGACGCCCCGCCGAAGCCTAATCCGGCGCGCCACTTACCCTTGGAAAAACAGCTTTCTCGCGGCGAAGAGGTGCTCGTGCAAGTGGCCAAGGACCCGCTTGGGACCAAAGGTGCCAGGGTCACTTCGCATATCTCCCTGCCTGGTCGCTATATGGTTTTTATGCCAGGAAATAAGCATATCGGCATCTCGCGGCGCATTGAAAGCGATGACGAGCGCAAGCGACTTAAGGAAATTGCCCAGTCTTTGGGTACGGAAGAAGGCGGCTTTATACTGCGCACGGCCTGCGAGGGCTTGAGTAAGCGCGAGATTCAGCGCGATTTAGGCTTCCTCCAAAAGCTCTGGAAAAGCATTCAGAAGAAATCCGAAAGCGCGCCGGCGCCGTCGTTGATTCATCAGGATCTCGATCTAATTGCCCGGGCGATTCGCGATTTTTTCAGCGCCGATACCGAACAGGTGTTGATCGATTCGCCCAAGGACCACCGGCGCATCGTCGATTTTGTGCGCCACTTTATGCCGCGCTTGAAGTCGAAGATCAATCTCTACAGCGACAAAGAGCCGCTGTTCGAACACCTCGGCATCGAAGAAAAGATTACCAAAGCGCTCGATCCGCGCGCGTGGTTGCGTTCGGGCGGCTACATCATAATTGAACGGACTGAGGCGCTGACCGCAGTCGATGTCAACACCGGTCGCTTCGTCGGCAAACGCAACCAAGAAGAGACGATCCTTAAAACTAATCTCGAAGCGGTGCAGGAAGTAGTGCGCCAACTGCGGCTACGAAATGCCGGCGGCCTCATCATCATCGATTTCATCGACATGGAGAAAGAGGCCAACCGCAAGAAGGTCTATGAAGCTTTACGGGAAGCATTAAAAAGGGACAAAGCGCGCACCAATATTTTAAAAATTTCCGAGCTGGGTCTAGTTGAAATGACCCGCCAGCGCACGCGCGAAAGCTTGGAAAACCAATTGCTGCGTTCGTGTCCCCATTGCGAGGGGCGCGGTCGGATTAAGTCGCCAGTAACCGTGGCCTACGATGTCTTGCGCGCGATCAAACGTCACCATGCAGGCATGGACAACGGCCGCAACATCGTCGTACGTCTGCACCCAGATGTTGCCAATTTTCTTTACGATGAGAAGAACAACAGCTTGGAAAATTTAGAGCGCGAGATCAACCATCGGATCATCATCAAAGCAAGCCAAGAGTTGCACCACGAGAAGTACGAAATTTCCGAGTCTTAGGAATTGACGCAGAAATGACCGGAGCGGACGCAAAACGCGCACGAAGATTTCCGATGGCAGGGCGGGTTCGAACCCGCCCTGTTAGTTTTTGGGCCAGGCGTGGATGTCAGCGTCTTTGCGCAATTTTTCTTTGTCGTAAACCTCATAGTGGGTAAACGCGCTAATCGGCCGCCTGGGCTTGGCTTTGGGCCAGCTGCTGGCATGGCCAATGGGCATGACCCAGAGCAATCGCAATTCGTTAGGCACTTTGAACAACTTTCGTAACTCCGGCTCAACTTCTTCGCGCACGGATACCCAGACCGTGCCCAGATTCATGCTGGCGGCAGCAAGCATCGCTTGTTGGACGGAATTGGCAACGCTGGCTTGGAATAGCTTTTCCCGGTCGGACGGTTGGCGCGTGGTTAGGTAAACTTGTTTGGTCCGCGCCTCGCCACAGGCGAGCACCAGCACACTGACGTCGCCGACGTAGTCTTTCTTCAACCCTTTGTAGTGCACCGGGTCTTCTTTTTTGCGATCGCGCCATTCCTGGGAATATATCTCGCGCACTCGTTTCATCTTCTTGCGGTCACGGGTCACGACGAACTCCCAGGGTTGCGTGTTGGCTCCTGACGGCGCCCAGCGCGCGGCTTCAAGGATTGTTTCCAGGTGCTTGTCGGTAACCTTCCCGGTCTTGTAGACGCGTACGCTGCGCCGGTGACGGATGATGTCCAACAAATTATCGGTATCCACGAATGCTCCGTT
>DASSGE010000360.1:0-2854 GCA_035693605.1 Binatia bacterium | reverse complement strand
GTCAAGCCGCAGCAATTGATCGACCGCAAGTATTTGGACGAAATGGAGAAGAGCGGGTTTTACGAAAGTCTCTGGGGATCGAAGGCTAAGGGCTGATAACGCCAGAGAGGAGACTTGATTATGGCGGATGCTATTTCACATGACGCGCGCTGGAAAGAATATCCCGGCGAGGAGTGGTCGGACGCGCTTGTCCAGTCGATGAAGTTGGGCGGCATCGATCATTTGTTTTTTGTCTCCGGTTCGGAGATCGCGTTTTGGCAGGAGAGTATTGCCAAAGCGAGCGAACGCGGCTGGCCGGCGCCGAAGCTGGTCACCGTGACTCATGAAGCGGTGGCGCTCAACGCCGCCCTGGGAAGTGCGATGGTGCGCAATCAGCCGGCGGCCACCGCCGTGCATGTCGACGTCGGCACGCTCAATTACGGCGGCGCGATTCATACGGCTTGGCGCGGCAATTATCCGGTGCTGATCACAGCGGGCACCGGACCGCGCGCTTATCCCGGCTCTATGGCCGGCGCGCGCAATAGTCCGGTGCAGTGGGTGCAAGAGCCGCGCGATCAAGGCGGCATCGTGCGCCAGTACACTAAAGTCGACCACCGTCTTGAGCATCAGGACAACCCCGGGCTACTGATCAGCCGCTTGCTGCAAATCTCTATGAGCGAGCCCAAGGGACCGGCATATCTGACAGTGCCGCGCGAGACTGCGATGCTTAAGCTGCCGGGTAAAAGCTATTTCCCGACGCGCGATGAACTGGGCATCGCGCGGCCAGCTTGGCCCGATCCGGCGGATGCCAAACGCGCGGCGCAGTGGCTGATCGAGGCGCGCAATCCGTGCATTTATTCCGCCGCGGCGGGGCGTAATCCGGAAGCGGTGGCATCGGTCGTTCGATTAGCCGAGTTGCTCGCGCTTCCGCTGGTCGACGCCGATCGCTTGGACCGCTTGAACTTTCCGACCACCCACGCGCTTTACGGCACCGGGCCGGAGGTCAAAGATGCCGATGTGCTGCTCATGCTCGAAGCGTTGGTGCCGTATATTTCGCCCAACGCGGCACCGCAGCCGGGCAGCAAGACTATTTGGATTGACGCCGACCCGGTGATGTCCAATTACAAGACGATGGAGTTTCAAGCCGATCTCTGGCTGCCGGTGTCGGTGGCGGCGGCGGCGCAGGCGATCTACGACGCGGCAACCGCTCTGCTATCGAAGAGCGACATGAGCCGGATCGCCGAGCGGCGCGAGCGTTTAATGGCGCGCAAGCAAGAGATAACCGCGGCGACCGAGCGGCTCGGTCAGGAAGCCGGACGGCGCAAGCCCATGCATCCGCGCTGGGTCGCCTATCAGTTGGGAAAAATTCTTGAACCCGATGCGATTCTGCTCGACGACGCGATCAGCAATTCCGGATTTGTTTGCGACCATCATGGTCGCGCGCAAGCCGGAACTTACTTCGCTAGCGGCGGCTCATCTGGCGGCTGGGGCAGCGGCGCGGCGTTTGGCGCCAAGCTGGCGGCGCCCGAGCGTGACGTCGTCCTCGCCACCGGCGATGGCTATTTCATGTTCGGCACGCCGATGCCGGCGCTATGGTCGGCGGCGCATTACAAGGCGCCGTTCTTGGCCGTGGTCTTTGTCAATCGCTCGTATACGACTGGAACCAACGGTCTCAAGCGGGCTTATCCAAACGGCGTCGCGGTGCGCACGGAGAATTACGAAGGCGGCATTTTCGATCCACCGCCGGACTTCGCCAAGCTGGCCGAGGCGGCCAATTGTTTTGGCACGACGGTGAGCGAGCCGGAGCAGGTTGCGCCCGTCCTACAGCTCGCACTCGAACAAGTGCGCAGAGGCACGCCGGCGCTGGTTGCGGCATATCTACCGACTTTAGTGGAGGAGATGAGCTTCGCGCAGCGCGGTGTGTGATCAGCGACCGGATTGATTGACCACGTCAAGGCCTTGTTTGCGTATCGGTTTAACGCCTGGTTACCGATACGGCTACAAACGACAGATAGATGCAATCGAGGTGAAATGTGAAGACCATTCGTGAACAGATAAACGTCGACGGCAGCGCGATGAATTTATTTTCGGCGCAGCCTGATTCCAGTGGGCCGTTGCCGGCAGTAGTGGTGATTCAACATCAGTACGGCGTGGACAAGTTCATGGAGGAGATGACGGAGCGTTTTGCACGCGACGGTTATTTCGCGGTGTGCCCGGATCTCTATCATCGCGACGGGCCGGATTGTCGCGACGACGGGCCGACTCGGCGCGGGCGGGCACGCGACAGCAACATCATCAACGATATCAACGCCACGATGGCTCATCTGCGCGGGAACAAACTCGTCGACAGTAAACGGGTGGCGATTCTTGGCTTCTGCATGGGCGGGCGGGTCGCCTATCTGATGGCGGCGGCTAGCAAGGATTTTAGCGCCGCGATCACCTGGTACGGCGGCAGTTGCTTTCGCCAGTGGGGCGAGGGGCCAACGCCGTTCGAGCGCACGGCGCAGATTTCCTGTCCGATCCAAGGTCATTTCGGCGCCACAGATCAGAATCCGACGCTGGAAGATATGGCCAAGATGGACGCCGAGCTAACGAAGTTTGGCAAGGCACATGATTTTTACGTTTACCCGGACACCGGCCACTCGTTCATGGACCCGCATCATCCGGACCGGTACGTGGAAAAATCGGATCGTCAGTCGTGGGCGCGTGGGTTGGAATTTCTCCGCAAACATCTGGGATAGGAATTCACCACGAAGTGTTCATGTGCATGTAGCCATTTTAGCATCCTATGGGTCTCCCCTTGATTCGTCATGCCGGCGAAGGACGGCATCCAGGGGAGTGAGGAGGATGGATAGCGGTTTTCGCCGGTATGACG
>DASSGE010000359.1:0-7218 GCA_035693605.1 Binatia bacterium | reverse complement strand
CAAACTCCTCGCGAAAACTTTCGATTCCCGAGCCGATTAGATTGTCGCCGAGGTACATGACGAAGGGGTCGTCGCCCAGGTACGGCCGCGCCACCTTGACTGCATGAGCCAATCCAAGCGGCTCGGCTTGATCGATAAATGAAATCTTCATTCCCCACTGGCTACCGTCTCCCACCGCTTCACGAATCGCCGGCCCCGTCTCGGGCGAGATCACGATTCCGACATCGTCGACGGCGGCTTTCTGTAGATTGTCAAGGACATGGAAAAGTATCGGCCGATTGGCCACCGGCACGAGCTGTTTTGCCGCCGTATGTGTCAGCGGGCGCAACCGGGTGCCACGGCCGCCGCTTAAGACCAGCCCTTTTAATTTATTTCGAGCCATCGAGTGTCAGAACGATCAGGCGCGCCTCAACTGGTAAACCGAATTAGGCCAAGATTAACCGCACTGAGAATTTTTTCCAAGCGGATAACAAGCCAAAATGGCAAGTCCGCCGGGCCCCAAGCATACGATATTAACTCCGTTGTTGGCTTTCCTCGCGCCGCACCCGTTCGATTTCGGCGCCGAGCCACTCTGCGTTGGTCAAAATCCGCGTGCGTTTCGTTGCCGCGTTCGACATACGAGCCGGCGTATTTTGATCTCGGCGCAAACCTGTTTGTTGGGATCCCAATAATCTTCTGCGGCACGACTGGCTAGAATATTTTCGATCCAGGCGTGCAGGCTTTGCAGTGCGTTCCGCATCTGAAATTACCCGCGCGCCTCGTTGCCGTTGCGCAGCACCAGCTTCGCCATTGTCGGTCGAATGGAACTGCTCTTATTTACGAAGCATGGACGTAATTGTCCAAGTTTCGGCGTCAAGCGCCACTGCAACATTCGAGAGTTGAAAATAAGCGCGGATTTTCAAGCATTTGTAAGCGTTCATCAATCGATTTCAGATGGTATAACAATTGCTCGACAATTCCCACGACCGTCTTGCCAGATTGACGGGAGGAATTTTTCAAATGCGTGCCACAGAAAACGTTTTATCGATTGTTCGCAGCCAACCGGAAACTAACACAGATCAGGCACCCAGCGATGTGCCCAATCTGTCGTTCGACGATGCCTCCGGCTTGGTCGAGATCGAGACGCAAGCCAATCAGCTGCTCGAATATATCAGCAAATTGAGCAGCCTCGCCGATCGCGCCTGTGTCACAGCGATCCGCCAAACCGAAACCGCCCAGCGCAGCGAAGAAAGTCGCCAGACCGAGGTCGCCACCCTGCGCAATCTGCTGGAGCAAAGCACGTTGGCGCTCCAGGAGCGCAACCTGGCTTTCACGGTGCTTGAAAACAGCACGCGCGAACAGTTACTGACCCTGGAACAGCGCTTGCGCAGCTCGGAGCGCCTAGTCGAAGAACGCGAAAACGAAATCGGTACGTTGAATCGCCAGATCAGTGAGTTGGCCAATCGGCCCGTCGCCCCTGGCTATACCGAGCAGCAACTCGAACAGGAAGTCGCCAAGAAGACCGCAGCCGGCACACAAGAGATCGCCGCGCTGAAAAGCCAACTGAGCCAGCGCGATGAGTTGGTACAATCGAAAGCCAACCTGTTTAAGAAAGTCGAAGCGGATCTTCGCGCCAATATCACCGATCTCGAGACACGACTGAAAGAGGCTGAAATCAAGTTACACCTGCAAGAAACACAACTCCGCGATAAGGAAGTCGTCATTCAAGCAACTGCGGCAAAAGAAGTGGAAATTGGCAAGCTGATTAAAAGGCTGTCGCAAGAATGCGAGAACCTAAGCAACGAGTTGCAGGAGAAGACCCGCTTAATGGGCCAACTGGAAATCAAAAAACCTCAAACCCAACCCGACAAGAACGTCTGGCGTCGCATGATCGGCCGGCTGCAGGACGATCCGCTTTAAACTCTTTTAAAGCCTGTTAGCGATCGGTTAGTGATCGAAGACTCCGTCACGATCCAAGCGTTCTACGAATGACGAGTCGACTAGTGTTGCGAGATTAACCGCCTTGGCCTTGGGATTCGTTTCGGCGATGATCTCCATCAGAATCTTCATCGCAGCGGGATCGGCGTAAGGCTTTTTCAACATCATCTCGCGATAGGTCTCGTAGCCCTCTTCGATCATCGCGCGATTTTTCTCCAACGGCAGTCGCAGATACTTCGCCAAAATCTTCACGCTGTCTTCCTTGTTGGCCTTGTTACGGTAATACTGCATGCCCTCGGCCAGCCCGGCGACGAAGCGCGCGACCGTGCGACTATCGTCTCGCAGGGTCTTTTCCGACACCGCGACGATGTTGCGCAGATAGGGAACATCCAACGGCGCCAAGTCGACCAGCAAGCGATAGCCTTCTTTGGCCGCCAGCGTTGTGTAGGGTGGGTCGAGGATCGCCGCGGGCACACGATTGCCGAGCAAGGCCTCGAAGCGTGCGCTCTTACCGCCGATGTTAAGCGGAACGACCTGATCCTTGGTCATGCCGAGCTCGCGCAAACAGAGCAGCAGGCCGGTATAGGGCAATCCGGAAAAGCCGGTGATCGCCACCGACTTGCCGCGCAGATCGGCAGCAGTGCGAATCGACGGATGCACGGTCAAGGCGAGGTTCAATCCGCGCGCGGTGCCCATCACCATCTTCACCGGGAATCCGCCCAACGCGCTGTGGACGACTTTGTCCGGCGCGGTTAGATCGAATTGAATATCGCCTGACACCAAGGCATTGATGTCGTTGCTCCGGCTGAACGTCACCATGCGGGTATCGAGCTCGCGCCGCTTGAACAAGCCTTTTTCTTCGGCGATGTACGCCGGTAGATACATCGCTCCGCGCACCCCTTCGCCGATGATGATCGATTTGGTCTGCGCATGGGCCGGCAACGGCATCATCCACACGCAAAATGAAATCAGCGCAATCGCTACCTTCCGATTCCGCCCGACAATTCCGTCATGCCGATATTCCATTACTGAGCCCCTCCACGGCTACCGTTTGCATCCGCGTTCCCGTTCGCCCCGGAATATAGGCTGACTTCGCGCCCGCGCCGCCGGCAACCACGAGCCAAATATCTTCGGGCCGGTCGACCACGCCAATTTCGCGCGCCGCTCCAGGCTTAAACCATTGAGGGCGACGTTTTGCGAGCAGCTGCAAATTCTCATCGGCGATCTTGTCGTACGCCACCCGCGCGCGAGCGAACAGCTCGCCACGCAGTTTCTCCTTGGTCAAACCATCCCGCGCTAGTATCGCCGCGTGCTCGGGGCAAATCACCCAGCGAACCTCGGTTGAAGTCACGCCGCTCGCCAAGCCGCCGCTCATCGTCAAGGCGAAGGTCTTGATTAGACCGTCGGCCGACTGGCTCGCCATGTCGACGGCGCTGTAAACGCCGCTGGCGCCAAACATATGAACGGTATCGCATTCGCGCGCCAAGCCGCGCTCGACATGAAAAGGCAGCCACGGACTCTCTTCTTCATTTTCAGCGAAACAGAACGTATACTTTGCCGGCTGCCCCATGGTTGATTTGTCGAAGCTGCCAGGCCGTGCACCGCCGACATTGGTCATTACCAAACGAATTGCCCGGCCGATGGTGGCGTTGGCGCGCCAACCTTGGCCGAGCACGTTGGCGCCGTAGTTGATCGCTAACAAGTTACGGCATGGCCCGTTTACGATCGCCAATGGCGCGATGTTCCCTGTGGTGGTTTGCAAGCCATCGAGATTGTAGCCCGGTTGCGTCATGCCGCGCACCGCCGCAAGCACGAGCGGAAAATAGTCCGGCAAACAGCCAGCCATCACCGCATTTGCGGCGATCTTTTCAACCGTGGCGACGCCGTTGAGCGGCGGGATGACGCCCAATACCGCATCGGCATTCTGGCCGGCGGCGACAATCATCTTTTGCACGGCCGCTAAAGTCGGCGGCAAAACGGGTAAGCCGTCGGTCCAACCTCGTTCGAACATAAAACTGAACATTTCGGCGGAGTCGCTGGGAACCGACAAACTGGCGCAGTTGCCGTGGTCATCCTGCGAAGATTGGGCATCGGCAAGGGAATCTGAGTTGTTATTCCGTAACAATTTGTCGACGATTGCATCGACGGCCGATTCGGCGACCGTGCGCAGCGCCTGCAGCGAGATCGTACCCACAGGATGGGGCACTTTGACCAGCGGTAGTTCTCGTACGCCGCGCGCCTGTGACTCTGCGAGAGCCAGTTTCCAAAACTCACTGCTCACCACCGTCACAGTCGGAATTCCTAAGTATTCGAGCTTTACCGAGTCGTGGACACTCCACGACGTGCACGAACCTCAATCGGCAAAGGCGTTGATGACGAAATCGCAAGTCTCAGCTAGCTGCGCCAAACCGTCGGACTCCATGCGTGTCATCTTGCGTTTGGGCACGAGTTGGATATCGGCATGACGCGCGCGCAGCAACTCGCCGATCGATTGCAAAAACTTGTCGGCATTGGGCTTGTTGTTATCGAGCAGGCCAACCCGCCGGCCGGCCAAACTGTCGTAGCGGCGCGGAGCCAGTTTGCTTACCTGCTGGCGCGGCACGCCCAACGGGCTGACGATTTCAATGACACCTTCCATTATCGTTCACCTTTCTCCCGCCGCGTACGGCACGTTGCGCCAGCCGCGACTCATCCCAGCGACTTCAGGCCGTAGAACCTCTCGGCGTTGGCATGCAGCACCGCGTGCTTGTCTGCGTCGGTGAGATGCTCGTTCTCGATGATCTCTTCGATCTCGTGCTTGCAGTATTCGTTGTTGACCTCATGCGGGTAGTCGCTGGAGAACATGAACGGCTTATTGCCCACCGCTTCGACTAAGTGATGCAGTCCCTTCTCGGTGCCTTCACAGCCGACAAAAATACGCCCGGCCTCGACATGGCGGCGGATATAATCGCTGACTTTTTCGCCCGGCTTGAGCTGGATGTACTCGCTGCGCGGATCGTACTGGATGTGCGTTTCCCATCCGCGGTCGAACCGTTCTAGACAGGTTTGCAGCCAGGACACACCGGCTTCCATGAAGCCGATGCGGACGTTGGGATATTTGTCGAAAATCCCGTTGAAGACGATTCCAGCAAACGCCACCATCTGACTGAAGGCGTGCCCCAAGCCGTTGATCGGCGCGTACGGCGTCAACCAATCCATGCCCAAACCCTCATGGGCGCCACCATGAACTCCGATACAGCATCCGAGCTTGCTGGCTTCAGCGTAGAACGGCCAATATTCTTTATCGCCGAGATGACCTTTGAAGCCGGTGGACGGCAGCATGACGCCGCAAAACTTGAGGTCAGTGACGGCGCGATGCATTTCTTTGATCGCTTCCGCCGGTTCTTGCAGCGGCACCAAAGCCAGGCCCTGAAAACGGGGGCTTTTCTTCAAGTAAGTATCGGCGAACCAGTTGTTCCAGGCGCGCGCCACGTCGACGGCAAATTCTCGTGTAATAATTTTGCCGAACGCCAAACCACCGGTGCTGTAGAGCACCGCGCGCTCGATACCGACATCTTCCATGAACTCCAGCCAGCCGTCTTCGCGCACGGCTTTGAATGCGCCTGGCACCAGTTCGTACAACGTTGCTGAATGCAGATGATCCAGAGGTGGAAAAATCCGGCCCTTGAAGCGGCCGCTCTTGATATACGGCTCCGGCATATACTGCAGGAGCGCGTCCCAATCTTCCATCACATGACCGTCGCCATCGACGACGGGTATTCCATTGCGTGCCATAAGCTACCCCTCCAAGAGAAGTTGATTTTCTCCTGTCTAACCCGAAACCGCGTCTGCAATCAACGTATGTCGAGGCAGCGGAAGCACCTTGACAAAGTCGCCAATCGCGGCCTTCAAGACGAGCGCGATGAATCATGTCCTGGATTTCGTGGTCTTTGCGACTTCTTATCCGAATCCCAATCGAACCATTGCGCGATCGCGCCAGACCTATGCCCTTGACAGTAAAGCGAGTCGCAGCCTAACCTCGCGCATTCCGATTTGACACGACCAGAAAGGAATCTTCATATGGGAAAACCTAAAGTTATCGATGCCGACGGCCATATCTACGAAAACCACGTGGAGATCGAAGAATATTTCGAAGGCAAATACCGCGGTATGCGCCGGGCCCGCGCCTACGCGCTCTTTCCGTCGCTCGACGGCTGGCCGCGCGGTCTCGGCGCCGGACGGCCGGATAAGGTTACTGAAACGAAACCGGACGACGTGATCAAATTTGTCGAAACCCTCGGCGTCGACTACACCGTGCTCTATCCGACCGCCGCCTTGGCCATTGGGTTGGTGCAAGATCCAGTCTGGTCGTGCTCGATCTCGCGCGCCTACAACAATTGGTTTAGTGCCCGCTACAGCAAAAAAGATTCGCGCTTGAAAGGCGTCGCGGTTCTGCCGATCCAAGATCCCCAGGGCGCGGCGGAGGAGCTTCGTTACGCCGTTGAAAAGCTCGACATGGTTGGCGCATTTCTGCCGTCGGCAACGGTCATGAACAAAGGGTTCGGCCATGCCGATTTTCGGCCGATCTTTGCGGCAGCCCAAAATTTAGGCGTGCCGCTCGGCATTCACGGCGCGCCCAGCCGCGGCTTCGGTTTCGATTTCTTTGAAGACCAGGGGCAGGTTCACGCCCTCGAGCATCCATTCCCATTGATGATTCAGTTTACCAGTATCATCTGCGACGGCGTGCTCGAACAATTTCCCCAGTTGAAAATCGCCTTTCTCGAAGCCGGCTGCGGCTGGCTGCCTTACATGATGGATCGCTTGGACTACGAGTATGAAACCCGCGGCGCCCGTTCTTTCCCCAATCTAAAAAAGAAACCCAGCGATTACGTGAAAGATTGTCCGGTCTATGTCACCTGCGAGCCGGAAGAGACTTCGTTGGCCCACGTCGCACAAGTTGTCGGCGACGACCGCATCATGTTCCCCTCCGACTACCCGCACGAGCGAGTCTACGGCGAATTCTTGAAAGATATACCGGAGCTGCTCAAACGACCGGAATTATCCGACGCGACAAAACAGAAAATTCTCTATGACAACGCCAAAGAATTTTACCGGCTCTAGCGACGAAGTCACGAGTTATTTGGGGAGGAAAATCGGATGATTGTCAAGCTAGTCGTAATGGGTTTCATAACGCTTCTCCTTGATTTCAGGTCGGCTCCTGCCCAGGACGCCAAACTCATCGAAGCCGCCAGAAAGGATGGCAAGCTGGTTGTCTATGGCACCATGCAATCGGATATCTTCGAGCCCTTGCAGAAGATCTTT
>DASSGE010000358.1:0-4151 GCA_035693605.1 Binatia bacterium | reverse complement strand
GATTCGGCTTTAGAGTGGTGCGAAACCCGTTTGATACTCGAAGAACATCCGAAAACCAGCCGCACCAACGAGCCGTTACGGGTTGCGGCGATGGATATCGTCGCGAACCTGAGGGCCAAGGAGGTAACCCTGCTCGAATCGGTCTTGGAAACCAGAACCTACAACGCCGGCGAAAAGATCATCCGCGAAGGCGAATCCGCCGACTCGCTGTTCTTGTTGGCCGCCGGGTCAGTCAGCGTTTATTTAAATTTGAAAAATGGTGCGCGGGCAAAGCGATTGAGCTCATTGAGCCCCGGTTTGGCCTTTGGCGAGATCTCCCTCCTCGATGGCGGGGTCCGATCAGCCGATGTTGTCGCCGCCGATGAACCGGTGGTTTGCTATGTCCTTTCGATCGAGAAACTCAACGGCCTAGCGATCGACCACCCGGCAATAAAAAGCAAGCTGATTTTCAACATTGCCAGAGAACTCTCGACTCGATTGCGCCGCGCTGATGCTGAAATCCGCACCTTGGCTGAATGAGACGCCGGGCTGGCGAATTTTTTAGCCTTCAAACAAGTCGTAAGTCACCGATTGCTTATTCATAGCTTGCCGGTTAGGGCGCACCGAGTCGCTGGCGAGAACCTCTTTGGCAACGCGGACCTGGGACAATTCCCACTGCCAGTTTGTGGCCCGTCTATCACGCGCACTGCCTAACTGCCGTGCACTCTGCAGCAGTATTGAGGCATTTTGAGTTGCAGGCGGCGGCGGAACCTCGATGTACGACTTCGCTCCAGGCCTTTTGCACTGGCGTGGTTTTACATTTTTTAAATTTAATCCCACGCTAGGATTATCTTCCTGATTTCGTGCGCTATAATGGCGACACATATCAACTGGCGGAAACCGCAGACTTTGATTTTTAATTTTTCACTGCGATTTGCGACTTTTGCTGCGTAACGGGCGACAAACGCGTTCCAGCAGGGGTTCAGGTGAAACTCAGGTGGCAATTTATGCGTAACAGCAAAATCCGAGTCGGACTCATGGGTTTAGGCCAGATCGGTCGACACCTTTATCAGCTTGCGGCGGAAAGCGACGATCTCGAGATCGTCGCGGTGGCGGACATCGGCAAGCCAGAAATTCTCCACTATCTCCTCAAGAGCGATAATGCCGGCGCATTTCAGTGCGAACTTGACGACAATTATCTGGTCAATGAGAAGTTTCGCACCAGGATGCTGCAGATCGCCAAACCCGGCGACGTTCCGTGGGATATTTTCGCGGTCGATTGCGTTATCGACGCCACGGGCCGATATCGACGTCGCGAGTATCTCGAAACCCACCTGCGCACCGGCGCCGGCCGGGTGATTCTCGCATCGCTGCCAGCGGAACCCATCGACAGTGTGCTGGTGCCCGGCATCAATGAAGCCACTGCGGTCAGCGGCGACAGACTGATCTCGGCAGGTTCGGCAACCACCAACGCGCTTGCGCTGATTTTATACTGTCTCGACGCGGCGCTGGGCGTCGACTTCGCGTCTATGACCACGGTTCATGCCTATAGCAGCGATCAATCGTTGCAGGATTATGCCCACGAGGATTTCCGTCGCAGTCGCTCCGCAGCCCAGAATATCATTCCAAACAGTAATGAGTCGGCCCATTGGGTCGAACTGATCTTGCCGAAATTCGCTGGGAAGCTGAGCGGCTACGCCCTCAACGTGCCGGTGCAACAGGGATCATTGCTCGATTTGAACTGCGTAATGCACGACAGCGGCGTTAGCGCGGCCCAAGTAAACGAGGCCATGCGCGCCGCCGCTAAGCGTCATCCCCGACTGATCGGCATCACCGATGATCCGATCGTTTCTTCTGATGTCATTGGTTGCCGGCAATCGTTGTTGTTCGATTCCCAAGCGACCCTCAAAGCGGGAAAAAACATCGTCAAAGTCCTGGCCTGGTACGAGAGTTTGGGTCATGCGTGCCGCGTGCTCGACGTGGTTCGCCACTATGGCCAGCTCGACGCCGAGGGAGGTGTCAAATGAGAGTGGCGATCAATGGATTTGGCCGCATCGGCCGCACGGTATTCCGGATTCTCGATAAGCGTGGCGGCATTGACGTCGTTGCGATTAATGATCTCTTTGACAACGAAGCGCTGCGCTACTTGCTCCATTACGATACGGTCATGGGGCCGTTCGACGGCACTCTGCGCCTCGACGGCGACGATTTAGTTACCTCCAAGGGCCGGACGCGGATGCTGTGCGAGCGGGACCCGCTCAAATTACCGTGGAACGATCTGGGCATTGATGTGGTCGTCGAGTCTACCGGCATCTTTACCGCCAAAGAACAATTGACTCAGCATCTGCGCGCGGGCGCGAAGCGGGTTGTGCTTACGGTGCCCGCCAAGGACGCCATCGACTATACGGTCGTCCTCGGCGTCAACGATGACGGGCTTGCACCGCAACATCGGATTATTTCCAACGCGAGCTGCACGACCAACTGCCTAGCACCGTTGGCAAAGGTGTTGCACGAATCGTTTGGCATCGTCGAGGGCGTCATCAACACGGTGCATGCGTACACCAACGATCAGCGACTCGCCGACGTGCCGCACTCGGACTGGCGGCGCAGCCGCGCCGCGGCGGAAAATATCATTCCGACTTCGACCGGCGCCGCCAAAGCAGTCGGCATGGTCCTGCCGCAATTGAAAGGGCGGCTCGACGGCATCGCCGCGCGCGTGCCTGTGCCGGACGGTTCGGTTGTCGACCTGTTCGTCGAACTCGAGAAAAGCGTAAGCGCTGACAACGTGCATGCCGAAATCCGCGCGGCCGCCGATTCAACGCGCATGAAGGGGATTCTGCAATTCGTCGAAGTCCCGGTGGTATCCTCGGATATTATCGGCAACGCCCATTCATCGATTTTCGACGCGGGATTTACCACGGTCACCGGCGGCAAGTATCTCAAATGTCTCAGTTGGTACGACAACGAATGGGGTTATTCTAACCGTGTCTGCGACTTGCTGAGCTTGATGTCAGGATGGGAATGACCCCAACGACGGACAGGAATCAACAGCCGCATCGAGGGCGCGTCTACTCCACCTGACCCTTCTTTACGCAGAAACAACCGCTCGGCAGCTGTTGTCCATTCGATGGAAAGGAGCATGAAGAATGCAAGGCACGCAGATCGATCAGGACGAAGAGGTCCGGCAACTTGCATATAGAATTTGGCAGGAGGCGGGCTGTCCCAACGGGTCCGATCTTCAGCACTGGCTGAAGGCCCAGGAAATTTGGCTGGAAACCCATGGTTCGGTAAAAAGCCGGACCACGCCCTCCAAAGCAGCAAAACCACGAACAACTCGCACAGTCAAAAAAGCTCTCTCAAGGCCTGCTGCGGCGATTTGATCGGTGCTAAGCCGAAGCGTAACCGACTGAAAAGCGCCTTTATCTTTGATCGAGGACATCCCGATCGTCCCCCGGGTTATCGGGTTGTCGCCCCGCGAAATGGATCTTCACGGTACACGTTAAAACCTCGCTGCGCGAATTTATTGCTGGCGCGCCGCGCGAGTGGGGAACGTGACCGTTCGTAGCGCGATTTCGATAGTGTCGAGATGTGGCTGTGCTCAGTCGTGCTGGTGCGGACACCTTGTAACTGCCTCTTTGCTCGGATGCCGTCCGGCTCGAACGGCACTGCTTGATCCCGGTCGGCCATTCCTCTAGGTTGAGTCGCATCCGTCGACAGACGCGAAATTATGTCCATCCACGTTGCGCTGCATCACGTCACTCATTACCGCTATGACCGGCTGATTAATCTTGGCCCGCAGGTGCTGCGCCTGCGTCCGGCGCCGCACTGCCGCACGCGGATCTTAAGTTATTCACTCAAGGTAAGGCCGGAAAAGCACTTCATTAATTGGCAGCAGGATCCCCAGTCGAACTATTTAGCCCGGCTGGTTTTTCCCGAGTCCACCAAAGAATTTCGCATCGAGGTCGATTTGGTTGCCGAGATGGCGGTGATCAATCCCTTCGATTTTTTTCTCGAGCCTTATGCGGAGCAATTCCCCTTCGCATACGAGTGTTGGCAACAAAATGAGCTCGCGCCATACGTCAAATGCGAGCCGGTCACCCCGCTGTTCAAGCGTTATCTCGACGCCATTGCACGTGAGCCCAAACGCTGCGTCGATTTTCTCGTTAACTTGA
>DASSGE010000357.1:0-5484 GCA_035693605.1 Binatia bacterium | reverse complement strand
TCAACTCGTGCACCAGCGTAATGTTATGCTTCTTGAGCTGGTCCGCCTGACCGATGCCGGTGAGCATGAGAATCTGTGGCGAACCGTAAACCCCGGCGGTCACCAGGATCTGTCCGCCGAGCGCGCTGTGCATTTGCCCGTCGCGCTCATAATTGACGCCTTCGCACTTCTTGCCGTTGAGTTTGAGCGTGTGCACCGTGGCTTGATCGATGATCGTCAAGTTTTTCCGGTCACGCGCCGTATTCAAGTAAGCGACTACCGTGGACTGCCGTTTGCCATCTTTGATGTTGTAGGGCGACGCGCACACGCCGTAAGGCTCGGCAACATTTAAATCGGGACATTTGGGCAAGCCCATTGCGTAAGCCGCATCGATGAAGGCACGCGCAGGCGGCGACATCGGCATATCGAGTGTATACTGGCGCTTGACGTAGAGCGGGCCATCTTTACCGTGGATCGGGTCGTCGGGGAAATCTTGATCCGATTCGATTTTTTTCATGAACGGCAGGCAACGCTCGTAGGTCCAGTCCGGATTGCCCTGCGCCACCCACTGGTCGAGATCGTAGCGCTGCGGCCGCAGCACCGACATGACATTGACCGATGACCCGCCGCCCATGATGCGGCCGGCGAGCGCGTAATAGGTGCTGCCGTCGATGTGACGCTGGGTGCCGAACATCGCGACGTAGTCGGACTCCAACAGCAGGCGCGTCTGGTTCTTAGACTCAGCCACCAGCTCCGGCAAAGGCCAGGGATCGGGCCCGGCTTCGAGAAGTAAAACCTTGCGGTTGGGATCTTCCGACAGCCGGGTCGCGGCGACACAGCCGGCCGAACCGCCGCCGACAATAATCACGTCATACTTATCCGCCATGAAAAAACTCCTCGTTGATTGATGGAAATTTGTTAGCTGATCCAGCGAGATTTCTTCGCTAGGCGCGAAATGAAGCCATTTACAAGTGTCATCTCGAACGCCGTGTGAGATCTCTCTTCCCTTACTAAAACTATACCTGCGCGCCAAGTCCCTGATGCAACCGTTTGGTGAACTCTTGCAGGATCAAGGTCGCTGTTGCTCGTAGCACCATGTCGCCCAGGATGCCCAACCGTCCTTTGATTTTCACGTCGGCCTTATAGTCCATCTGCGACGAAGCGTCGGAAACCCGGCGCAGATCGACGATCATGTCGGCGTTGACCGTGCTCTTGGTGACGCTATCCGTACCTTCCGTCTTAACCACCATCTGCGCCGGCGGCTTGCTCTCGACGATCGTTGAGCGAAAATTGAACTTCCCTGAAATCGGCCCCACCGTCGCCGATATGACCCCGTCGAAGGTCTTTTCATCAATCTGCGTCACCGAGTCGATGCCCGGCAAGCAGGTAGAAAATTTGTTGATATCGATCAAAAAGTCCCAAGCCTTTTCCACGGGGGCGTTGAGATCGATGGTGCCGTCAAGAATCATCGTGCTTTTTTGCTCCTGGATTAAATTCAGGCGCGATCTTATGTGAGAAATGTGGGTCTGACAAGCGATAGCAATCAGTAAAAGTCCAGCGACGTGTAGGCAATTGTCAAGGTAAGCTTACCCGAATTTTCTCGCGTTGAGATTGTTCACCAAAATCGGCCATTCAGTGATAGCGAACGGGAAGAATCCGTCCAAGCCCAACTCAGCTGTGAGCTCTTGAGTAGCCGGGTGCGGCGATGGCGCGCGACAGCAGAAAGTTTGGTAGTGCGGGGCGCTATTGAGACGCGGCGATTTTCCATTAAGCGACACCAGGCTCACGGCACCCCGGTTCCAAAAAATTAGACTCGTGGTACCGTTTGGCGCGCGCGATGATATCTGAATATTAAAAATAGCGCTGGTTGGATTCTTCCACCAGCCAATCGATCGCGCGCTCTTCCTCGTAGAAAACCCCGACGTCGATTCCCAAGCGCGCCACGGGTTCCTTCAAAGAGTTTACGCGGTCGTACTGTTCCGGAAAACGGGTCGCCACCATCGCTAGTTTTAATTTGCCGACGGCTGCCTGCCTATGGACTTCCAGCTCGACCGGCAAATCGATGAAATCTTCGGTGCCGAAGTCGCAAACAGCATTTTGCAGATCGATCAATATCTTGCAACCATCGAGCGGCTTGATGACTTCGACCATCTCATTGAGGATGTGCACCACGGCGCTTCGATCCATGCGTCCATGGGTCATGATGATCAAGCAGGTTCTATGATTTCGCCAGCAAAAGAGCTTGACCTGATATTTCATTCCTAACTCTTTAATGTCGAACCACCGGGTTGTCTTGACTTTCCGTGACACTCGATTGACAGTTGGCCCCGATTGGGCAATGAGATTAGGGTCCATGGCCACTCGCCCGTTAATGTCTAGCAGCGTGACCGCCGGTCTGTTCGACGCTGTCGCCATCGCCGATGTTGCCGCGGTCAAGCGCTCACTTACGCTCGACTTCGACGCCTTGGCCAACGCTGAAGGGTTTATCGCTTGCGCAGATTTCGCGCGTTTGCTGGAAGAGCTCGCCCAGGCGACCGGAGACGCCAGTTTCGGCCTCCACTTCGGCGAGCGCAGCAACCCGAAAAATATCGGCCCGCTGATCTATGCGGTGCTCAACTCGCCGACCATCGCGGCAGCTTGCGCCACCGCGGCGCGTTATCTCCATGTCCACAATCAAGCTTTGCAACTGCGCTTGGAGGTCGACTCTCAACTGGCGCGCTTCGCCTACTCCTATGCCAATACGGGACTGGTCAACCCAAGACAGTTCGGTGAGTTTACTATGGCGGGCATGCTCAACACGTTTAGAATCATGGCGGGCAGTCAATGGGCGCCGAGGGAAATTCAATTTGCCCACGACGCCCCGGCGTCGATTAGCGAACATCAGCGGGTTTTCGCCGCTCCGGTGATTTTTCGCTGTCCCAGCAACGCGCTGGTGATGGAACGCGAGTTCCTCGACCACACGGTGCCGGCGGCGGATCATCGCTTATACGGGATTCTGAGCCGATATCTTGACGATGTGATCAAGAGAATGCCGCAGCCGGACGAGTTCGTGGCGACGATCCGAAAAGCCATCGGAGAGTCGCTCAGAGACGGCACGCCGAAGCTTGAGCGCGTGGCCAAATCGCTAGCGGTGAGCCCGCGCACACTGCAACGACGCTTGGAAAAACACGGTCTCGATTTCAAAAAATTGGTTCACGATACGCGCCGCCAGTTCGCCTTAGAATATCTGCAGGACTCTGACAACACGCTGACGCAAATCGCTTTTTTGTTGGGCTACTCGGAAGTGAGCGCATTCAACCGTGCTTTCAAACGCTGGACCGGCTCGACGCCGCTCGATTACCGCCGCCAGCACGCCATCTGAAACGCCGACTACAGGACAAGCTTTGTTTGTAACTATCGACTGAACGTCAGCGGCGGTCTCGTTCACTTAGGGCGGACGTGGAAAAACAGCGACTGCCCTCGGGAGTTATCGACAGGAAGCAAAGCTCGGCGGCGGAAAACATTTTGTAATGCTTTAAGCGATACCCAGGGCATGGGTCGCGACTGTTTGGCGAGGATCGATTTTTTTTTGGTTGCATTGATACGCCATTATTATGGCGCGCAAGGGGCAGGACACGCCTCGCCCGACAGATTAGACAACTGTCGGTCAATCTGAGAGCTCGTGTATTTCTCCGTTGAGAACAAATCGCCCCGACACCGGCATGCGTTTACGCATCGAATTGACCGTGTGGCAACCTTTGTCGGCAGCCTGGACGACGGGCAGCACTTTTTCTAGTACCGCGGCGCTTTTGATTTTGAAGATGTAGGCGATCCCTTGGGCGGCATCGGCAAAATCCTTGACCGGAAACCTGCCGCTCAAGTCGTAGGTCATGCGCAATTCCATCTCGAGGTCGTCGATGGCAACTTCGGCTTTGGCGGCAAGCCGCTTGAACTGGCTAAACATGCAGAATCCAATGGAGGCGATGAAGTACTGCAGCGGCGACGGCCGCTTGCCGTGTTGCTTTTTGAATTTCTCGTCATCGCAGTAGACGGTGTAATCTTCGCGCTGTTCGAGTTTGACGAGCTCTTCGTTGAGGCGAATCACGGCGCGCTGTTGCAGGAGATAGCCGTCCGTACCATGGGACGGCTGCCCCCGCTCTTCTTCATAAACGACCCGAAATTTTCCGAGATCAATGGTCCCGGGGAAAGCTGCCATGCCTCACTTGGCGCCGTGCAGCGCTTGGTAGATCTTCTCCGCCGTAATCGGCAGGCTGGTGATGCGCACGCCGCAAGCATCTTCCACGGCATTGGCGATGGCCGCGGCCGTCGGAATATTGCCGGTCTCGCCGATCGGCATACTGTCATAAGGACCCGCGCCGTGGGGTGCTTCCGTCACCGAGCCTTTAAAAACCGGGACATCCTTGATCGTCGGTATTTTGTATTCGCCAAAGTGCGTCGTCGCGACCTTGCCATCGTTGATCGTGACCTCTTCCATCAGCGAATAGCCGATACCGGTCATGCTGGCGCCTTCGATCTGGCCCTGGTGCATCAGCGGGTTGAGCACCGTTCCGGTGTTGTGCGTCGATGTGAATTTCTTGAGCTCCACCCGACCGGTTTCGGGGTCCACTTCCACCTCCGCCACCTGAACGCACATGGAGGCGGCATGAATTTTCTTGTTGTCGTTGAATGTGGCATCCACCGCGATTGGCCCGCCGTTCGCCTTGACGATCTCGCCATAGGTCAAGCGCCGCTCCATGCGCGGGTGCAGCGCCGCGCCCTTGGCGAGGGTGATCTGGTCTGCCGGCACGCCCATCTGACTCGCGGCGGCTTGTTTAATCGCATCGACGGCCTTGAGCGCGGCCTGATAGCCCGCCGTGCCGTAAACGCGCGTCGCCCGGCTGCCGCCGACTCCGGTATCCTTTACGCCCGTCTGCGTGTCCAGTTGCTGAGTTTTGATTTGGCTCAGCGGGATCTTCAGCTCCTCGGCGACGATTTCACTGAGCACGGTGTAAGTGCCCGCGCCTTGATCGGCCATGGCGGAAGAAATCGTCGCCAGGCCCTTTTCATCGAGCGAGATCGCGACCGTGCCGGTGCCGCCGGCGGGGGTCCATTGCACCAGCGCGATGCCGCGCCCAACGTTTTTCGCCTTGGGCTTCTGATAGCCCGAATCCTCGAGCGCCTTTTTCAGCGTCTCGTCGGTTCGAATATAGCTGTACTCCTCGCCGGTCGGATCGATGTCGCCGTCGTGCATAAAGTTTTTCTGGCGCAACTTGATCGGGTCCATGCCTAATTTTTTCGCGATCAGATCCATCTGGCTCTCGTTGGCAAAGAAACCCTGAGGGTCGCCAGGGGAGCGCATATGACCGCAGGGGATCTTGTTGGTGTAGACCATATGTTCCTCGATAAAGACATGAGTAATGTTATAGGGTCCGGCGGACAGGTGCGGCCCGTTCAAGAAGGCGTTGGGCTTGAACGCGCCGTAGGCGCCGCTGTCGAAAATAAAGCTCATGCGATGGGCGACCAGGG
>DASSGE010000356.1:0-5364 GCA_035693605.1 Binatia bacterium | reverse complement strand
CCGCGACCGGACGAGAGGCGGCCACAATGGCCAAAAACACAATTAACCGTAATCCCGACATCTCGAATACCGTCACCTATATAGCATGGTTCCAGGCGCGATCCATTATAAGCTGATAAGCCGTTGCGAGCGCACACATAAACAAAATCGAGTTGACTCCCAACCATCGGTGAGACAAATTGATTCAACTTCACAGTGAAGAGGTGGCGATGCGAATTGCGCGCGCGTTGATCATTGTCGTGGCTTCATTGCTTTGGCTCCGCGCCGATACGGTGCCCGCAGCCGAAACCAAGCCGTCCTGGCAAACGGATTGGGACAAAAACGTCGAAGCAGCAAAAAAAGAAGGCAAGCTGGTCGCCGCGATTCCCGCCAGCGCCGAGCTGCGCAAGACGATCACCGACGTATTTCCCAAGCGCTTTCCCGGGATCGAACTGGAGCTGACCAACGCTCGCGGCCCTTCCAACGCCGGCAAGATCGCCGCAGAGTTCAATGCCGGGGTGCGTTACTACGATTTACTGATCAGCGGCACGTCGACGCCATTCAACTTGCTCAACGCCGGCATTCTCGAGCCTGCTGAGCCGCTGTTGATCCTGCCCGAGGTCAGAGATCCCAAGCGCTGGTTCGGCGGCCATGTTTGGCTCGACAACGCCAAAAAATACATTTACGCCTTTCAGGTCTATCAGTCGGAAAACATCTGGCACAACGCGTCACTGATGAAACCCGATGAAGCGCGCTCCTACGATGACCTGCTTTTGCCGAAATTCAAAGGCAAGATCGGCATCCTCGATCCGCGCAGCGCCGGCGCCGGAACGGCGACATGGGCATTCTTTCTAAAAATCAAAGGCGAAGAGTGGCTGCGAAAATTGGCTGCCCAAGAGTTGTTTCTATCGCGCGACCAACGCCAACTCGCCGACAGCTTGGCCAAGGGTAAGGTCGCGGTCACCATCGGCCTCACCTACTATACGTTTTCGCCGTTCTTAAAGGCCGGCCTGCCGATAAAACCGCTGCCCGATATGAAAGAAGGCACCTACACCAGCTGCGGCAGCAGCGCGACATCGATCGTTAAAAACTCACCGCATCCGAACGCGACGAGAGTTTTTGTTAATTGGTTGTTCAGCAAAGAAGGCCAGGAAATCTACGGCAAGGCGATGGGCCAAGCCACGCGCCGCCTCGATGTCGATACCAAATGGATGGCTGCCCACGGCGTACGCGCCTCGAAAGACTTCCTCACCGTCGAAGAAAACAACCGCCTGGAAAACTACGGCGAAGAAACCGTGGGTAAATACTGGGCGGCTTCGACGAAAATCGCTGAAGATGTATTCAAATAGCGGGGTGCGTGCCGCACCCGTGCAAAGTTCAAAGTCGGCTCATCCTCCCATCTGACCTTGAACTTTGAACATTGAACCCGATTGAACGGGGGCGCAGACGAGGCACAAATGCTCAACACCTATCTGACATTCGCGATACTTTACAGTCTGCTACTGCCGATAGTGAGCGCGCGCGCCCAATCGGAATGGGACAAGACTCTCGAGGCCGCCAAGAAGGAAGGCAAAGTCGTCGCCGGAATTCCGGCAAGCGCGGAGCTGCGCAAAGCGCTGGATGATACTTTCAGCAAGCGTTATCCCGCCATCGACATCGAACTCGCCACTGGCCGCGGCCCAACCAACGCCAGCAAAATTGCCGCCGAACATGGCGCCGGCGTGCGCTACTTCGACGTGCTGATTAGCGGGTCCTTGACGCCGTTGAACTTGCTCAACGCGGGCATACTCGAGCCGGTCGAACCTCTGTTCATTTTGCCTGAGGTAAAAGACCCCAAGCGCTGGTACGGCGGTCATGTCTGGGCCGACAACGTTAAGAAATATCTCTACTCCTTCCAAGCCTACCAATCGGAAAATTTTTGGCACAACACCCAGCTATTGAAAGCCGAAGAATATCGCGGCTTCGATGACTTGTTGCAGCCAAAATGGAAAGGCAAGATCGGTATCCTCGATCCGCGCAGTGCCGGCGCCGGCACATCGAGCTGGGCGTTTTTTTACAAGATTAAGGGTGAAGAGTTTTTGCGCAAATTGGCAGCCCAGGAGATGACGTTGTCGCGCGACCAACGGCTGCTCGGCGAGAGCCTGGCCAAGGGCCGCTTCGCCATTACCATCGGCCTCAGCTATTACACCCTGGCGCCGTTTATCAAAGTCAACCTGCCGATCAAACCGCTGCCCGAGGCCAAAGAAGGCAGCTACACCAGCAGCGGCAGCGGCGCCTTATCGGTGGTGAAAAACTCCAGCCACCCCAACGCCACCAAGGTTTTTGTCAACTGGCTGCTCAGCAAAGAAGGCCAAGAAACCTATGGCAAGGCGATGGGACAGGCGACGCGCCGGCTCGACGTCGACACCAAATGGCTGGCGGAGTTCGGCACCCGTGCATCGAAAGATTTTTTGAGCTTCGAGGAAAATCAAAAACGGGAAAACTCGAGCGAAGAGGTCCTCACCCAACTCTGGCCCAAAGCGATCAAACTGGCCAATGAACTCTTGAAGTAATTGTCGCAGATTGGCGCGAGGCCCACCCGCTATTGCGGCCCGACGATCGGACGTTGAGTTGTTTTAGTGCTGGATGTTTACGATGATTGACGCAGCGAGACTGACTCAATTATCAATTATCTAACCGGTTCACATCTAACCCCGCCGCCCTCCTCGGGCACGCTGAATACATTGCAGCGATAAGCGTGTCCGTCTGGAGTGCGCACGGTCGAGAACGTACCTAAATCGGTGACCAAAAACTGACCCACCCGGGTCGACGGCGCATCTGGGCCGCGGGGTTTCTCTGGCGCAGAGAAACTATCGACGGCCATGCCCAGAAGCCCAAGTGTTGCAACATTTTCGATGGGGTCGCCGTGCTCGTAGCTCGCCACCGCCGCGAGCTGAGTTTTCACCACCGGTTTGAGTGCGGCGATTTCATCATCCATGAAAATCAGCTCGTCCTGCATCTCGCGCAGGCGATCGGGACGAAGATTGGTATCACGCATAGTGGCGCTAAACTCGCGCTTGCGCAGATCGAGATCAACAAGGCGATAAAACTCTGGTGACGCGCCCACCGTGGCGGTGATGACGGTTTTAAGCGAGCCTGCTACTCGCTGTCGTTCCGGCCAACGCGATGAGGTGTTCATCGCCTGCATATCTCCGTGATACTGGGTCAAACCCGACAAGAGAGTTCCGCTACGGCTGACATTGGCCGTGGAACAACCCGACACTCCGAAAGCCACCAGCAATAAAGGTAAACTTAATTTCGTCATGCGGCCAAGAAGACCATATCTCGCAAAAGCGCTGAAATTTATTTTTGACCGCTTACAGACACCCAGCCTAAGCTCCTGTGCAACGTTCCGCCAGAGGCGAAACATGACCACTTTCTTACTTCCATTCATGTTCTCAATAGCTCTTTTTTATCGCGGTGGGTTCGCCCAACGCCGCAAGGCGAGCGATTTCAACCACACCTGAAATAGCGATTATTGGCCTATCAGAAGGAGCGAGTACGCCGTTTCGTCAACGGCCGGCCGCGCTCAATCTATTGAGTAGCGGCTCATCTTGGGACATAAAGAATTGTTTTGATTATATCGCGCGAAGGTCGCGCCGGAGGATTTAAACAATGACGGAGAAAGTCGTTTCGGCTGTGTGTTTTTGTTTTATGCTGGCATCGGTCACCGCGGCGAACGCCCTGGACACCGTTACCGCGGCTTTAACTTCGAAAGCCTTTCAATATGTCCCGCTAATCATCGCGCAGGACCGCGGCTACATGAGAGAGGAAGGACTCGAGCTGAAGCTCGTATACATGCAAAACGCTCCCGGCCTGCAAGCCTTGATCGCCAATGCCGTGCAATTCTCCGGCTCCGGCAGCAGCGCGCTCGTTGCCATCTCCAAAGGTAACGCGCCGCTGCGCACCGTGCTGGCGTTCAACGACCAGGTGCTGCAATGGATCGTCGCCCGCCCGAATATCAAGACGCTGCGGGATTTAAGCGGCAAAAAAGTTGCCACCACCGGTGTGGCCTCCATCGCCGCATACATGTTTCGCAATATTCTGACCAAGCATAACATCCCCAAAGACATTGTCTTAATCGATCCAGGACCGGTAAACCGGCTGCCGTCGCTGCTATCGGGCGCCGTCGACGCCGCCATTGTTAGCCCGGAGGAACGCTACGCCGCGCTCGACCAGGGCATGCGCGATCTCGTCTTCATCGGCAAAGAAGTAAAAAACTCCTGGGGTACCTTCGCGACGTCGGAGAAATTCCTCAAAGAACAGCCGAAACAGCTCGGCGGCTTCGTCCGCGCGGTAGTCAAAGGGCTGCGTGTCGCCCGCCAGGAACGCGACAGCACCATCGCGGCGATCTCGAAGTTCAGCGAACTCGATAAGACGTTATCGGCGCGCATGTACGATGACCTGGTCGGCACATTCACGAAGAACGGATACGTCGATGAACAGAGTCAAAAAAACGACCTAGCCATTGTCGCCCAAGTCGCCGAAGTCAACGAAGTCGTCCCGATCAAACGCGCCTATGATTTCAGTTTTGCAATTCAAGCCGAGCAACTTCTCAACAAGCAGGGATGGAAACCGTAGAGTAGGTTCAAGGTCCTCGACCGATGACTAGCACACTATCCGATCTCGAGAGACTTCATTAGTTTCAATAGATACTTGGATTCGAGACCGAGCAGCTTGGCTGCGGCGGCGCGATTGCCTTGCGTTCGGGAAAGCGCTTTTAGGATCAACAGTCTCCTCGCCGCATTCATGCCGTCTCGATAGGACAGGTTCTCAAATAGTCCCGAGCCTTCTCCGCCGGCGATACTGCTGGGCAGGTTTCTAAGAGTGATGGTAGGGCCGGTACTAAGCACGACTGCCCGCTCTATGACGTTAGAGACCTCGCGAACGTTACCGGGCCAATTG
The DNA here is from genome assembly GCA_035693605.1 of Binatia bacterium. Classification (GTDB taxonomy): domain Bacteria; phylum Desulfobacterota; class Binatia; order UBA9968; family UBA9968; genus DP-20. Next base: position 441 of record DASSGE010000356.1, on the reverse strand, counting down.
TAGGCTGCCAAGCGTTCGCGCGCTTCGTCGGTGAAGCCGGTGACAATCTTACCGGTTGCCGTGGCGTGCTTGTGCAATAGATATTCCGTCAAACTAGGCAAGTCTTCACGTCGCTCCCTTAACGGCGGCAGTTTAATCGCCACAACATTGAGACGATGGTACAGATCTTCGCGAAACAGTCCTTCGCGAACGGCGCGCTCCCAGTCGCGATTGGTAGCCGCGATTACCCTTACGTCAACGGCGATCGGTGTCGCTCCTCCGACTCTTTCGAACTCACGTTCTTGCAAAAATCGCAAAAGTTTGGCCTGGAGATCCTGCGAGATATCGCCGATCTCGTCAAAAAATATAGTTCCGCCTTCGGCTAATTCCACCTTGCCTTTTTTGCGCCGCTGGGCTCCAGTGAAGGCGCCTTGCTCGTAGCCAAATAGCTCGCTCTCCAGC
>DASSGE010000355.1:0-7345 GCA_035693605.1 Binatia bacterium | reverse complement strand
TTCTGATCTGACCCCCTTGACGATTGGCTTTGCGAGATTAAATTGGCCGCATCCAACCGTTCTGGATATCTAAATCTTTGTTTTATTGAGGAGGGTGTTTATGGCGACTAAGATCCGTCCCCTACATGATAGGGTGACCGTGAAGCGTATTGCAGAAGAGGAAAAGACCAAAGGGGGCATCATCATTCCTGATACGGCCAAAGAAAAGCCGCAAGAAGGTAAAGTGATTGCGGTGGGTCCTGGCAAATATGAGGATGGGAAACTTATTCCTCTGGGGGTGAAGGCTGGGGACAAGATCCTATTCGGCAAATACTCCGGTAGTGAAATTAAACTGGACGACGAGGAACATCTGATTATGCGCGAAGATGACATCCTCGGCGTGATTGAATAGGGAGGAAAGGGAAGATGGCTGCTAAGGATATTCGTTTTAGTGAGGACGCGCGCAACCGAGTTTTGCGCGGTGTAGAGTTACTGGCCGACGCGGTTACCGTTACATTGGGACCCAAAGGCCGCAATGTTGTCTTAGAAAAATCCTGGGGTTCGCCGACCGTCACCAAAGACGGCGTGTCGGTGGCCAAAGAAATTCAACTTGAAGATAAGTTTGAAAACATGGGCGCACAAATGGTCAAAGAAGTCGCCAGCAAGACTTCAGACTTGGCTGGTGACGGCACCACCACGGCCACCGTGCTCTCTCGCGCCATTTTCAGCGAAGGATTGAAACTGGTGGCCGCTGGCCATGACCCGATGAGCATCAAGCGCGGCATCGATAAAGCCGTCGCAAAAGTGGTCGAGGAACTCAAATCGATTTCCAAACCTACCCGCGACCGGGATGAAATCGCGCAGGTCGGCACCATCTCTGCGAATAACGATAAAACCATCGGCGCGATTCTTTCCGAAGCCATGGATAAGGTCGGTAAAGAGGGCGTCATTACTGTTGAAGAGGCCAAGGGCTTGGAAACGACCCTCGACCTCGTCGAAGGCATGCGTTTTGACCGCGGTTATCTTTCGCCGTACATGGTGACCGATCCGGAACGGATGGAGTGTGTTTACGACGATTGCTACATTCTCATCAATGAGAAGAAAATCTCCAGCATGAAAGACTTGCTGCCGGTGCTCGAGGCAGTAGCCAAGACCGGCAAGCCGTTGGTGATCATCGCCGAAGAAGTCGAAGGCGAAGCCTTGGCGACCCTGGTTGTCAACAAAATCCGCGGCACCCTCAAAGTGGTCGCAGTCAAGGCTCCTGGTTTTGGCGACCGACGCAAGGCGATGCTCGAAGATATCGCGATCCTTACCGAAGGCAAAATGATTGCCGAAGAGTTGGGCATCAAGCTTGAGAACGTGACCGTGAAAGATCTCGGCCGCGCCAAGCGGGTGATCATCGATAAGGACAATACCACGGTAGTCGAAGGCGCGGGTAAAAAGTCGGCGATCGAAGGGCGCATCAACCAGATACGTGCGCAGATCGAGGACACTACGTCAGACTACGACCGTGAGAAACTGCAAGAGCGCTTGGCAAAGTTGGCCGGCGGCGTTGCCGTCGTCAAAGTCGGCGCGGCCACCGAGATCGAGATGAAAGAGAAAAAAGCCCGCGTCGAAGACGCGCTGCACGCCACCCGCGCCGCGGTCGAAGAGGGTATCGTGCCTGGCGGCGGTGTGGCGCTGATTCGCGCCTCGTCGGTGCTCGCCAACATGAGAGTTTCGGACGATGAGAAAATTGGCGTGCGGATCATTCAGAAAGCAGTCGAGGAGCCGTTGCGCTGGATCGTCACCAATGCCGGCGCCGAAGGTTCGGTGGTGCTCGATAAGGTCAGAAACGGCCAAGGCGCCTTTGGTTTCAATGCCGCGACTGAGGACTACGAGGATCTCGTGAAAGCAGGCATCGTCGACCCAACCAAGGTCGTCCGTGTTGCTTTGCAGAACGCGGCTTCTGTCGCTGGTCTGCTGCTCACGACCGAAGCGATGATCGCCGACAAACCGGAGAAAAAGAAAGATGCTCCGGCCATGGGCGGCCACGAACACGACGACTTCTAAAGTTATAATCGATCGAAGCAAAAAGGCGCTCGGGAAACCGAGCGCCTTTTTTTTCGGCCTGACGTTCGCCTTACTGAGCCGTCAGCGTGGCGGCCCCTGGCGTGTCACTGGCTTCGACCGAAGACCTTCGGCGACCGGGTAGTTCTATCGGCTCGGGTGCAGCGCTTTTCGATCTGCTCTCGCCTGAGCGTTGTCTCCGTCTGGGGCAAGAATGGATTGTTGTCCGGAGCACGCCTATAAGAGATTTGGCGACGTTGCCTACGTCATGTTCCCGTGCGGCTCTCCCATTGACGCCGTCGGCGATACAATCAACCTTACTATGGCGGTGCAGACAGCCGTATTGCTTTGGCGACAGGAAACGTATCGATGTTGCTACGCTGGCTGAAAACTTAGGGGGTCCGAGAATTGCGGGCCGGAGTGATGAGCCAGGTCGATAGACAAGAATCGGTGAGGTATTCAGTTGCGGATTCCAATCGCGTTTTCTGTGCCGGCGTTGCGTGCCTGGCGCACGCGGCCTGCAGCAACCTCGCGCAACGCAGTAACGATTTCGCGATTATCGGTTTCCAGCAGCGGCTTCGCACCTTTGAAAAGCTGTTTTGCTCGTTTCGCCCCAAGGATGACAAGCTCGAAGCGATTGGGAATCTTGCGCAGACAATCTTCGACTGTGATGCGTGCCATAACACTCCTCTTTAAATTCATGAGGGGAGGCGTGGGGCTTCCCCTCATGAATGCTTCGAATTGCGGTTAATTGACGCTAATGGCGATCTGCTTCGGTTTGGCCTCATCGGTTTTGGGAACATGAATTTCCAAAATGCCGTCCCGAAACGTCGCGTTTATGGCGTCGTACTTAATGGTCTGGGGCAGGTAAAAACTGCGGCTAAATTTCCCTGAGCTGCGTTCAGAGCGGTGATATGTAACACCTTCGGCGGGTTCTTCAAATTTCTTCGTACCGCTCAATGTTAGGGTTCCCTCCTTGAACTCGAGGCTAATATCCTCCTTCTTCATACCAGGCAACTCAGCGCGAATGAGGTAGGAATCCCGACTTTCCAAAATGTCGACCGCAGGGGTACAGTCGCCGGAATAATTTTGCGAGTGACCGTTGGCCCTGTCGAAAACCTCGTCAAAAAGCGCATTGATTCGCGATTGCATTCTATTCATTCCTTCGAATGGCTCCCATCTTGTTAGTTCCATAGGTTTTCCTCCCTTCATAAAATAAACATTTGCGAAAAAGCTAAGAACGGCCGAGTGAGTTGTCAAGGCCGCACATAACCTTGACAAAACCAAGCGGCGGCCACAGCTTTCTTAAAGGATTTAGTGTGTTTGGCGACGGGCGGCCAACAGACTGGCGAGAAAGCTGGCAAATCAATTATTAGTGATTAAATTGAAAAACATGAACGACCAAAACTATTCACAAGAGAATATGACAGCGGATCATCCGGGTGCTTCGTTTTCTGGACGGCAGCAAAACAATGCCATGCAGGCTGAGGCATGGCCCGATGACGCTATGATCATATTGCCGCTGCGAAACTCGGTGTTGTTTCCTTTAGTGCTTGCGCCGTTGAGCTTCCGGAGGAAGATCAGTGTTGCGGCGCTTGAGGAGGCCGTGCGCCGTGAGAAGCCGGTTGGGGTGCTCTGTCAGCGCGATGCTGCCACGAATGACCCGCTACCCATCGATCTTTATTCGGTAGGGACGAGCGCGCAGATTTTGCGTGTCGGCAGGCTTTCCAACGGCTTGCATCAGGTCTACGCCCAAGGCGTGCGCCGGTTCAAAATCGTCGATTACATTCAAACCGAGCCGTTCCTGGTCGCGCGCGTGACTTTTCTCGATGATGGAAAACTCGATTCGCAACAGTTCGAAGCGCAGGTTTTGCATCTGCGCCAGCAAATGCAACATGCGCTCGAGCTTATGCCGGCGCCCGCGCCGGAAGTTTCGGCGGTCGTGGAAGGCTTGAAGGATGCAGCTGGGTTTATCGATTTTGTTGCTTCCTGGCTCGATGTGTCCCTAGAAGAAAAACAGGAACTTCTTGAGACTGTCGATCTCGATGCCCGCGTGAAAAAAGTCGCGGCAAAACTGCGCCGTCAGGTGGAAATTCTCGAACTTACCAAGAAGATCGGCACCGAAGCGAAAGATTCGATGGACCGATCGCAGCGGGACTACATGCTGCGCGAGCAGTTGAAGGCGATCCGCAAGGAACTTGGCGAGTCAGAGGACAAGGCGACTGAGTTCGACGAACTGAAAAGGAAAATCGCCGAAGCTAAGATGTCCGAGCAGGCCGAGCAAGAAGCGCTTAAGTCGCTGGCCCGGCTTGAGCGTATGTCGGAGGGCGCGCCAGAATACTCGATGGTTCGGTCACATCTGGATTGGCTTCTTGATTTGCCGTGGAATATTACCACCGAGGAAAATATCGATCTCGCCAAGGCGCGCGCAGTGCTCGACGCAGATCACCACGATCTCGCTAAAGTGAAAAAACGGCTGATCGAGTTTCTCGCCGTGCGCAAACTCAATCCGCAGGGGAAGAGTCCCATCTTGTGCTTTGTCGGACCTCCGGGTGTCGGTAAGACATCTTTGGGGCAAAGTATCGCCACAGCGATGAACCGAAAATTCGTCCGGCAGAGTTTGGGCGGAGTGCATGACGAGGCCGAGATTCGCGGGCATCGGCGCACTTACATTGGCGCATTGCCTGGGCGAATCATTCAAGGTCTTAAACGCGCAGGTAGTAAGAATCCAGTGTTTATGCTCGATGAGATCGACAAATTGAACGCCAGTTTCCAAGGTGATCCGAGCGCGGCGCTGCTTGAGGTCCTCGATCCGGAACAAAACAACAGCTTCCAGGATCATTACATCGATGCGCCATTTGATTTGAGCCAGGTTTTGTTTGTTGCTACGGCCAACGTGCTCGACGCCGTTCCGGCGCCCTTGCGCGATCGCATGGAGGTGATCGAGTTACCGGGATACGCGGAGGAGGACAAAACTATTATTGCGCGTCGCTATTTGGTGCCGCGCCAGCTGAAGGCCGTCGGTTTGAACCCGGAGCAATGTACCATCACAGATGAAGCGCTGGCTGAAGTCGTCCGCGGCTACACGCGGGAAGCGGGCGTGCGCCAGCTCGAACGCGAGATTGGCGCTATCTGCCGCGGTGTCGCCACTGGCTTTGCCGAAGGAAGCACCGGACCGGTTACGGTAAATGTGCAATCGGTGCGAAGCTATTTGGGAGCGGCGAAATTTTCCAACGAAGTTGCACTGCGCACGAGTCTGCCCGGAGTGGCAACCGGCTTAGCGTGGACGGCGGTGGGCGGCGATATTTTGTTTGTCGAAGCGACGAAGATGAGTGGCGAGGGCAAACTCCTTCTTACGGGACAACTCGGCGATGTCATGAAGGAGAGTGCCCAGGCCGCCCTCAGTCTGGTGAAATCGCGGTCGGCGTCGCTCGGACTCGACGATAGTTTGTTCAAGCGACTGGATTTGCACGTCCATCTGCCCGCCGGCGCGATTCCTAAGGATGGGCCCAGTGCCGGTGTCACGTTGTTCACAGCATTGGTTTCGTTGCTGACCGGCCGTTGCGTGCGCAACGACGTCGCCATGACCGGAGAGATTAGTTTGCGTGGCTTGGTTTTGCCGGTGGGCGGCATCAAAGAAAAAGTTCTTGCCGCTAAGCGCGCCGGAATTCATACCGTTCTGCTTCCGGCACTCAATAGCAAGGATCTGGAAGAGTTGCCGGCTGGAGTACGCGAAGCTATGCATTTCGAACTGTTAGAAAGTGTCGACGACGTTCTTGAACACGGGCTCGAAGCGCCGAGAGATCAGAATATGATCGATCCGGGTGTCCGAGAGCCGAAACAGGCGGAAGCGGCGGCATGGCAGCATTGATAGAAGCGCGATATTTCAATTGAAACGTTAAAGGAGGTAAAGCTTTATGGCTGAATGGAATCCCTTCGCGGATATGGATGCTTTGCGGCATGAGATTGACCGGACCATCGAAAACTTTGGTTTTAGCCGGGTACCATCGCGCGGGCCGGCGTTTCTACCGGGGCGCGAGCCGAGACGCTATCCGTTAATCAACTTGTTGGAAGACAAGGACAACCTCTACATCGAAGCTTTAACGCCCGGGGTGAACCCCGAATCCATCAATGTAACGGCGCTGCAGAATCGACTGACCGTTTCCGGCGAGAAGAGCGGCGTCGCGGATATCCGCCCGGAAGCCTTCCACCGCAACGAGCGCGCGAGCGGCAAATTTGTCAGAACCATCGATTTGCCGATGGAGATCGACGAGTCAAATATTCAAGCGGAATATAAGAATGGCTTGATGCTGATCAAGCTCCCCAAAGCCGAAAAAGCCAAGCCAAAGCAGATTACGGTCAAAGTCAAATAAATCCCATGGAGGAATCCGTCATGGCTGAAAGAACTGTTGCAGCTAACCCCCAAGAGAAAACCCGAGTCAGCCGGGAGGAAACTCGCAGTCAGGAGCAGTATATTACCCCGCCGGTTGATATCTACGAGACCGCAGAAGGATTAGTGGTCAAGGCCGATTTGCCGGGGGTCGCCAAGGAAGGACTTGACGTCCGGGTCGAAAATCACCTCCTGACCATACGAGGCAAGGCCGCTCACGTTGCTTCCGGCGAACCAGTCTACCGGGAATATGGATTGGTGAATTTTTTTCGTCAATTCGAATTGAATGAGCGTGTCGATGCCAGCAAAATTTCCGCCGAACTCAAGCATGGCGTATTGACTCTAAGCCTACCAAAAGCGGAAGAGGCCAAACCGAGAAAAATCGAAGTGAGGACAGCGTAGTTTTCCGTTGACTTATACCTCGCTGGCCGGCCGGCAGCGCCTCCGCCAGCTGTCCATTTACTTTTTGGCGCAGCAAGGGCGCACGAAGAGTTTTCGTGCGCTCCTCTGCGGCAATCCTGGTACGTATTGATTGTATTCTGTTAGAAAACGTTTAGCGATTAACCTTCTGCGAATTACCAAGCCAGTTTGGCCGCCTCCCTACTCCCTCCATAGTGGCGGTCCATCAAAATCGCCGAATGGAACAACTTGCTTCAAGTCGCTTCGCGCGATGCTAAGCGAGGCCTTCGGTCGGTCACCGTCTCAATTTGCGCTCAATGTTAGCCTTAAAGTTCCGTTGTTGAGTTGCAGATTGAAGTCGTCCTTCTTTCACGCTTGAGATGTAAATCGGCTTGACAAAGAAGCCGGAGATCACTAGTTTTTACCGACTCGTCCCGCTGAAGTCTTTGATTAAACAAGGGAAATTCAATGAAAAGACAACCACTTTCGCGCTTGGCTAAGTATTTCTCTGCCGCCCTTGCAGTATCG
>DASSGE010000354.1:0-13400 GCA_035693605.1 Binatia bacterium | reverse complement strand
CATTTCACGCTGACAATCGGGACACTTGACCATCGTCGCGACCCTTGGCGCGGGGTTAGACCGCAAGCGATCGTACGGCGGGCTTTGCAAGGCCTGCCATCTCATATAGCAGCGCAATGCGTCGGTCGATCGGGGGATGGGTCGACAAGAGATTTGCCAAGCCGCTTTCACTGCCGTCCAAACGGCGCCGCAGTGGATTGGTAAAAAACAGATGAGCGGTTCCCCGCGACGCTCTTTGAAAAGGTATGCCGGCGTCGCGAATCTTCTCCAGCGCCCGCGCCAGCCCGCGCGGATTACGGGTGTATTGCGCTGCGCCGGCGTCGGCAAGGTATTCGCGTTGGCGCGACACCGCCATCGCCAGCAACCGGCCGATCAAGGGCGACAAGGCGATCAACAAAATCAACGGCAAGAAGACCAACGGACTCTTCCGACCCAGCCGCTGCCCGGAGCGCGCGCTGTAGAAGCCGCGCTGGCCGAAGTCGGCGAGAATCGCGATGCCGCCCAGCAAGATGCTCACCAACGTCATCAGGAGAATATCTTCGTTGCGGATATGCGACATCTCGTGCGCCACCACGCCTTGGGTCTGTTCACGATCGAGCAGAGTCAGCAAGCCGGTGGTGACGCAGATCGCAGCGTTCTTGTCATTGGTTCCGGTGGCAAGGGCATTGGGCGCAGGGTCGTAGATCACATAGACCTGCGGCATCACTGATCCGGATGCCAGCGCTATTTCGGTAACGATGTTGCGCAATTCACGATGCTCGGGAATGTCAATGTCTATTTTTTCCGCGCCCAGGGAACCGAGGATCAACTTACCACCGCCGTAGTATGCGATAAGTGTCGTGAAGGTCGCGACGGTCAGCGCCATCACCGTGGCGATCGGGAAGGGCGCCCCCGCCGGGGTGAAGCCGTCGAGATACAAAAAATCAACGCTGCCGCCTATGACTAGAACGACAACGATGAAGCAACCCACCAGCGCGGCGCTGCAGCGCTGATTATGGGCTTGGCGTTGCGCGAAATCGATCAACGGTATGGCCGGCGATGACGTTATCGCGGCAGCGACAAATTGACTTTTGGCAGCGCCATCTCCGCTTCGGGGAGCGAGAAAAACTCGCTGGGTTGGAATTTGAAAAAACCGGCGATTAAATTGCCGGGAAAGACCTGCTGTTTGGTATTATATTGGGTCACCAGATCATTATAATATTGACGCGCAAAGGCGATTTGGTTTTCCGTGGTCGCCAATTCTTCCTGCAAGTCGAGGACGTTTTTGTTCGACTTCAGATCGGGATAGTTTTCCATCAGCGCGAAGACTTTGCCGAGGGATTCGTTCAATGGCCCCTGCGCTTCGGCGGTTTGCTTGACGCCAGTCGACACCATCGCTTTACTGCGCGCATCGATGACCTTTTGCAAAGTATCTTGCTCGAACTGCATGAAGCCTTTGACAGTCTCGACCAGATTCGGAATCAAATCGTAACGCCGCTTGAGCTGGATATTGATCTGATGCCAGGCGTTTTGCACCCGCACCCGCAGGGCGGTCAAGTTATTGTAGGTCGAGATAATCCAGATACCGGCGACAAATACGATGCCCCAGATGACGAAGATCATGTCAGCGCACCTTTCCCCACTCGTCGCGGATGAGAATATCGTTGGTCACTTCGCACACCCGCCCGACGCCGGTCATCACCAGCACGCGCTGCATCTCTTCGGCGAAAATATTAAACACCCGCTCGACGCCTCGGGCACCAAAAGCGCCGACACCCCAAGCTATCGGACGGCCGGTCAGTACCGCTTTAGCCCCTAATGCCATCGCTTTGACAATGTCGCCGCCGCTGCGAATGCCGCTATCGAGGAGCACGGGAACTTTGTTGGCGACGGTTTCGACAACTTCGGGCAAGGCTTCCAACGCCGAGCGGTTGAAATCGAGAATGCGCCCGCCGTGATTGGAAACCACCAGGGCATCGGCGCCGGAGTTCACCGCCACACGGGCGTCGTCGGCGCCCATGATGCCTTTGACGACCACCGGTAGACGAACGATTTTTTTCATCCATTCGATATCCTTGGGCGTCGACTTATAACCCTTGCGCGGCTTGCCGTCCTTGGTCGACAGCGGCACCTCGTCGCCGATTTTCACCGGCTTCACCGTATCCATGGTGATGCCGACGGCAGCAAAACCCAGGTCCTCTGCACTTTTGGCGTACTCTTCAACCTCTTCTTTGCCGCGGTTCATGTAAGCCATGAACACGAGCGGCGACTTGTCAGCGTCGCGCCAGTCACGCAAGTTGAACTTCGCCGCTTGGCTGACAAACATCATGGCACCGGCGTGGTCTGTGCCCTCGGCGACCTCGCGTTCGGCATCCTTGCTAATCAGGATAAAACTGCCCACCGGCGCAGTGATCGCGGGGATCGGCAGCGTCTTGCCGAACAGCTCGATTGAAATATCCGGATCGCTGACATCATGGAAAATTTTCTGACGAAATAAGTATTGCTGAAATGCCCGCGGATTGCGGTGAAATGTCGACTTGGTTTCCGCCGCGCCGTTGAAATGCTTCCATGCCTCCGCAGGCGCCTTCTGCCGCATAATTCCGCGCAGATCGCGCAGCCCCATCTGTTCCACTGGTTTGTCAGTCATCGATTCCTCGGGTGGCTGTTTAGGTGAATTATAAACTGCTTGCGATTATTTGTCTGCGGTAATCCTGTAGACCCTCGCGGCGGTCGATCCCGGCTCCGCTTGGGCCTGTTCCCAACGCGCATATGGCCCGCGTCTATCATCCAAGCGCAGCGAGTGAACCAATGTTTTTAGCCACATACTAGGACGAGATTCCTGGGCTTCACCTAGAACGTGAACGTTACGACACAAATCTCGGAAGATTGGAGGCAATAGCTCTTTTGCGGTCAATTCGCCGCTGCGATTTCCCAGCAATTGCTGCCGGGATCACGGAAGCAAAACGACACGGCACTGTCGGATTCTTCAAGTCCAAACAATTCGCTCACACCCAACGTCTTGCCTGATGCAGAAAATTCCCGATAGGCCGCTTTCACCTCGTCGTTGGAGGCCACGGTCAGGGTATTGCGAAAGTTCGGTGAGAACACCGGCGCATTCTGCCGAATGGCGCAGACTACGAAGGTTTTCGTTGTTGGATGCTTGATGTAGACCACATGATCGCTGAAGCGGTGCGCGTCCAGGCCCAACACGTCGGTGTAAAACTTCTTACTCGCCTCCAAGTCAGTAGCCACCAGGGTGCCATGGGTGAACCCTTGGGGTATGTAGCCCCTTCCCGGAAAGCGTTCTTCTGTCAAGAGCTCATCCCAATGCGCCATCTTCACCGAGCCAAACCGTTCCGCCGTCGCCTGTTTGCGGTTAAAAGCTTCATAGCACTCGATCTCCCAGCCATTAGTGCCGGGCTCGACGAAGTAGCAGGAGTACGAGCCGTGGCTCCAGGTTGGCTTGCCGATGGCGCCAAGTTTGTACTCAGCCTTGTGAGCAACCAAAAACTCATAAGCTCGGTCGACTTCTTGCGGACTGACGACTCGCACACCCCAATGGTTGTGCATCGGCTTCGCCGGCGCCTCCGGCCCGGCTTCATGTACTACCAGCTTCCAATGAGTGTTGGGATGCTTAAGCGTCGCCTGACCGGGATTCTCAGAAAGCTTCTCGAAGGCCAACAGTTCGATCAGGACTTTCAACGACTCCTGCAAATTGCGGCATTCCATATGCGTCGCCGCCAGAGCAGTGGGTTTTATCATAACGGATCTCTCCTGAGATAAAATTCGTCCGAAGCAGACGAACGGTCGTCACTGCCGGAAAATTTACAGCCGCGGCACCAGGGTGTCAAACTCGTTAAATCGCCTTGACACAACCGCACCTATTCCTTACATTCGCCGAGCCGTCGACCCGAGGAGGGACAAGCATGACACTTAGAATAAAAAAACCGGTGCTTCTCGTTTTGAACTTAATTCTCGCCGTACCCAACCTGGTCGGCGCCCAAGACAATTTTTACAAAGGCAAGACGATCCGCATGCTCGTCGGCACTTCGGCTGGCGGCGGCTTCGATACTTACACGCGGACGATCGCGCGCCATTTTGGCAAGCATGTGCCGGGGCAGCCCGCCATCGTCGTCGAGAACATGGCCGGCGCCGGCCACCTGATCGCGGCCAATCATATGTACAAAGTCGCCAAGCCTGACGGCCTGACCGTCGGCCACTTTCACGGCGGCTGGTTTCTCTATCAACTGTTTAAACGGCCCGGCATCGAATTCGACGCGGCCAAGTTTGAATTCCTCGGCTCGCCGATCAAGGAAAGCCGCGCCTGTGCGTTCACCAAAGCCAGCGGCATCACCAGCGTCGAACGATGGCTTGCAGCGAAGGCTCCGGTAAAGATCGGCGGCATCGGCGGCGGTGCGCCCGATGACATGGCACGCATGCTGTCCGCCACGACAGCGCTGCCGATCCAATTGGTAGCCGGCTACAAAGGCACTGCCGAAATTCGCCTGGCCGCGGAAAGCGGCGAGCTTGCCGGCGGTTGCTGGACCTGGGATTCGATTCGCTCCACGTGGAGTAAGGCGATTCAGTCAGGCGAGGCGATCGTCGTGCTCCAAGCCGTGTCGAAGCCGCACCCAGATCTGCTTAGTGTCCCTCTTGCGCAAAGCTTGGCTAAAAACGAAGAAGCGCGCCAACTGATTCAAGCCGGCATCCAGGACCCGGCAGACTACTACCGGCCCTACGTCACGCCGCCGGGAACGCCGAAACCACAGGTCGCTGTCTTGCGCCAAGCCTTCGACGCCACCATGAAAGACCCGGAGTTCCTCGCCGACGCGCAAAAGGCCAAGCTCGATATCGAGCCCATCACCGGCAATGAACTGGCGAACATCGTCGGCAAGCTGTTCAAACTCAGCCCCGCCATGGCCAGTAAATTGAATGAGATCCTCAGTCCCAAATAACGATGATAGTAAACCACAGGCGCGTCGTCTAATCGCACAGGAGGTTCACATCGATGAAACTGAAGGTCACCGCGCTGACACTGGCGCTATTTAGCTTAAACTGGCTGGCGCCCGCCTTTGGCCAAAGCAATTTTTACGAAGGCAAATCTATCCGCTTCATCGTCGGTTTTACCGCCGGCGGCGGCTACGATCTCTACACTCGCACTCTGAGCCGCCACCTGGGCAAGCACATCGCCGGCAACCCGACAATCATTGTCGACAACATGCCCGGTGCCGGCAGCATGATCTCCGCTAACTACACGTTCAAAGCCGCCAAGCCCGATGGCTTGACCATAGGCCATTTCATCGGCGGCTTGTTTCTGCAGCAAATTCTCGGCAAACCCGGCATCGAATTCGACGCCGGCCGTTTCGAGTACGTCGGCGTCCCCGGGCAGGATAATTTCATCATTGGCGTCCATAAGTCCACCGGCATCACCGATGTCGAAAAGTGGCTGGCGTCCAAACAGGTGATCAAATTCGGCGGCGTGGCCAGCGGCTCGGGCAGCGACGACGTGCCGAACGTTCTCAAGGCGACAATCGGTCTGCCTTTACAGCTGGTCTCTGGGTACAAGGGCACGGCCGATGTGCGGCTTGCCTTCAACAGTGGCGAGGTCGCGGGTCTAAGCAACTCTTGGGAATCCACCAAATCCACTTGGCGCAAGGAACTCGACTCGGGTGAACTCGTGTTAGTGCTGCAGGCAACCCTCAAGCCGCACCCTGAGCTTGCCAAGCTGCCCATGGCGCTCAACTTTGCCAAGACCGATGAGGCTAAAAAGCTGATCTCCACCGTCGCGCGCGTGCATGGCCCGAGCGTGCGCCCCTATGCCCTGCCGCCCAATACTCCCAAGGACCGCGTGCAGATCCTGCGCAAGGCGTTCATGGACACCATGAAAGATCCCGAATTCCTCGCCGAAGCCAAGAAGGCCAACCTCGATATCAACCCGGAGGACGGCTCAACGCTGGAAAGCAACGTCAAAGAGATCTTGAAGCTCGAACCGTCGTTGGTCGCCAAGCTGAAAGAAATCTTGAAATAGGCAGCAGGAGGTTAATCCGAATATGTGTCGGATTCGACTTATCAGTCCTGTTCTTTTTCTCGCCCTGGCACTTTCCAGCAGCGTTACCGCCGCCGAGCCAACCAATTTCTACCAAGGCAAGACCGTGCGCATCATCGTCGGCCTGGCAGCCGGCGGCGGCTATGATCTCTACGCCCGCACACTGGCGCGCCACCTGGGCAAACACATTCCCGGCAATCCCGCGATCGTCGTCGAGAACATGACCGGGGCTGGCTCAATCATTGCCGCCAATTATCTTTACAAGATCGCCAAGCCCGATGGCCTCACCATGGGACACTACCTGGGTGGCATCGCCCTGCAACAGTTGCTCGGCAAGCCCGGCATCGAGTTCGACGCCCTGAAGTTCAAATATATCGGCGTGCCCGCCCAAGATAGTTTTATCATCGGCGTGCACAAGTCGACCGGGATAACGGATGTCAATTCCTGGATCGCGTCAAAGCAAATGGTCAAGTTCGGCGGCATCGGCCCCGGCGCCGGCAGCGACGACATCCCGAAAATACTTGCTGCCACCATCAATTTGCCGGCGCAAGTCATCACCGGCTACAAAGGCACCGCCGAAACCCGCCTCGCTTTCAACAATGGCGAAGTCCAAGCCACCAGCAACGCGTGGGAGTCGACCAAATCGACCTGGCGCAACGAGCTTGAGTCGGGCATGTTGAAAGTCGTCTTGCAGGCGACGCTCAAATCCCATCCGGAATTGAAACAGATTCCAGTCGCTTATGATTTGGCAAAAACCGACGAGGCGAAAAAATTACTAGCCACGGTGCTGCGCGCCAACAGCCCGACCGTCCGCCCGTTTATGGCGCCGCCGGCCACGCCCAACGACCGCGTGCAAATTCTGCGCAAAGCCTTTACGGACACCTGGAAAGATCCGGAGTTGATCGCCGAAGCCAAAAAGGCCAACCTCGACATCAACCCCGACGACGGCGCGGGCTTGGAAGCCAACATCAAAGAGATGTTTAAGCTCGAACCGTCTCAAATAGCCAAGCTGAAAGAGATCCTCAAATAGCGAGTCGTCGGGATGCGTAGCATGATCGACTCCAGCCCAATCAATACGCCGTCTAACAGCCGACGAGAGCAGGTCCGCAATAGCAATTTTCAACGTGTTTTTCGGCGGTGATGGCTCGAACGCTAGCCGATTAGCGTGACTCTTCCTGCTCCGCAGCTTCGAGCGATCGCAGCCCTAGTTTTTCGATCCGGTAACGCAGCGTATCGCGCGACAACCTCAGCAATCGTGCCGCACGGGTAACGTTACCGTCGCACTGGGTCAAGGCGCGCTGCAAAACCGCTCGTTCAATGTCGGTAAACGCGACGCCCTCCGCCGGCAGGTCGACGGCGATATCGTTGCTGCTTTCGATACGAATTGTGGCGCGCACTTTGTCGGCGCTGGTGCGAACTAGATGCGATAGCTCTAGTTCGTCACCGTCTTCGAGCAGCAGAGCGCGCTCGATTTCATTGCCCAGCTCGCGAACATTGCCTGGCCAATGATAGATCATCAAACGCTCCTTGGCTTCCCGGCTAAGCCGGCGGAGCGGCAGACCGTATTGGCGGGAGTGATACTCGACGAAATGCTCGGCTAGAAAAAGAATATCCTCACCCCGTTCGCGCAACGGGGGCAGCCGCAACGTGAGCACGTTCAAACGATGGAACAGATCCGGGCGAAAACTGCCGCGAGTCACGGCGACGTCCAGATCGACATTGGTAGCAGCGACAAGGCGTACGTCGACGTGGCGTACGGCCAGCGAGCCGAGCCGGCGAAAGCTGCGGGTCTCGATCGCATGAAGCAATTTCGCTTGCGCGTCGAGGCTGATATGACCGATTTCATCCAAGAATAACGACCCGCCATCGGCGGCTTCGAACAAGCCGCGCTTTGCAGTACGGGCATCGGTGAAAGCGCCCTTCTCGTGGCCAAACAATTCCGCTTCCAAAAGCGCCTGCGGCAACGCTGCACAATTGAGTTCTATGAACGGTTGCGCGCTGCGAGCGCCGATATCGTGGAGCATTCTTGCGACAAAACCTTTGCCTGTGCCAGTCTCTCCCAATAGCAACACCGGAGGCGCGCCATCGCTGGCGCGGCGTTCAATGTTAGCGATGACCTGTACTTGTGTTGCGAAGCGCTGCATGCTCGGGCACTTGCCGAGCGGCAAAGTAGAGTGGGACGCGAGGCGGGCCCGTTCGCGAAAATACACCAGCTCATGAGTCTGCTTGACGTGCGCGCAAGCCCGCTGTAATAACAAGTGCAATTCGTCCAAATCCAAGGGTTTTGTGACGTAATCATAGGCCCCAAGCCGCATCGCCTCGACAGCGGTTTGAACCTTGGCATAGGCCGTCATGATGATGACGAGGACATTTTCTTGCGAGGCGCGAAGATTTTTGAGTATCTGCAAACCGTCGTCATTGCCCAAGTGCAAATCAAGCAGCAAAATATCCGGATGATCCTGCTGTAAGCGCGCCACCCCATCGTGAGCGTTAAGCGCGACTTGGACATTGTAGCCGTGGCGTTCTAACGACCTCTTGATTGAGCGTGCTTGAAGTTCCTCGTCTTCGATCACCAATACCGTGTCGGTCATAGCGAGCCCTCGTCTCGAGAAACCGGGTATAGCGGAAGCGAGATCACCGCATCGACGCCGTGCGGCGAAACCGGCGTTAACGTGATCGTGCCGCCATGCGCCTCGATCATTTTTTTTGCAATCACGAGTCCCAATCCGGTGCCCAATGGCTTGGTCGTAAAAAAGGGCTCGAATAACCGCGTCGATGTTTCTGCAGACAAACCCATGCCGTCGTCGGTGATGTGAAACTCGATCCCTTCGCGGTTAACCAGTTTGATGTTTTTACACCCGCCGATAGTAATTTTTCGCGCTCCCGCCTCAACACTGTTTGATAAAATTATTCGCACCGCTTCTTCGAGCTTGACCTGATCACCCCGAACGGAGCAATCGCCGTCAAATGGCTCGACCTCGATAATGATATTTTGGTCCGCGAAGCGCGCCCGCATTCCGCCGATTGCCGTCTGAACGACCGTCAACATGTGCACCGGCGCCAGCGTCAAATCAGTCGTTTTAGCAGTGCTGAGGAAATTGCGCAATCGCTCCTCCAGCAAATCGACCTGCGTGATAATATCTGTCAATGGTTCGCGTAGGGGGCTCTGCGGATCCAGTCCTTCGCACGTCTCCTGGGTCACCAGCCGGATGTTTGCCAGCGGATTTCTTATGCCATGGGCGACTGCCGCCGTCACCTCGCCCAGCGCCGCGAATCTTTCGGCATCCACTAGCTGAGCCTGGGTATCGTTGAGCTGTCGGTTGATCGCCTCGAGCCTCTCCGCGCGGTCGTGGAGATCGGCATATTGGCGATTGATTGTTTTCGACGCTGCTAACACCAAGCCAAATTGTCCAATCGACAATATCCCTCCGCCCAACAAAACCACCGCCCAAAGGACACGCCGACCCTGGCGTATCGATTCGTAGAGAACTTGTGGATACTTATAAATCTCGAAAAGCGCGAGAAGCTCCCCCGTTTTCTTGTCGCGCACGGGAGCATAGATCGACATCAACTCGCGAAAGTGAGGATGTTCGAATTCATGTTCAGGCGATGCGCCGATTTGTTCCATTTCCGCTGTAAGTTTTCCGCTCAGGCCCTCACGCACAGACTGGTCGTTACTGAAATCTTTACCGACCAATCCGGGCGCATCGGACCAGATCACCACACCTTTCGGATCATAAACTTTTATCCGAACAACTTCCGGCATTAACATAAACTCTTCCGCCACCGCGCGCAGTTCTTTACTCTCCGACCGCAGGTGCCACGCGGCGCGCAAGTCTTCTGCTGCAATTCGCTGACTAGCGACTCGCTGTATATAATTGACCGTGAACGTCTGCTCGCGATCGAGCATATGCGCGGTGAGAAGCCTTCCTGTCAACCACCCTACAGCCAGAGCCACTACTGTAATCAGTACAAGGCTGATGAAGGCGAACCGGAGAATCAATCGGCGGCCAGACATAGAATCTTACGACCAAGGCACTCTTTCGCTTTACCCCAGGGAACATAGGGGATGTTGCAGCCAAGAGCAATCGTTAGCGCTCGCAAGTTTCCAGCCGAGCCATAGGCTAGCACCGACTCAAATAAGCCGCATGGCGGCTAACGCAGGTGATGAATCTTTTTGTCGAATGAAGCCATTCTACTGGGGGCATTTCACCCAGTAAGACTTTTGCCCCACCCTTCACCAACTTCTGATCTGCCGCGCGCAGCGGCGGAACATCCGCTAAAAATTATCGATTGCTGAAACCGCAAAGGGTCTTGTGACGTGTGGCGCTGAGCATTAAGAACTCCGCAGCGTCCGATTCATTTGGCAAAAATGCGATTCTCTTATTCAGGAATATACCGGTACCACATTTTTTTTGCTCTTTAAAAGCAACCGGAACAGCGCCAACACTTTGATTTGCAGCCTTTTCGTTTCAAAAAAAGATATTCCCAGAAATGCCAACCGATCAAAGGCTACAGCTTTCGGCATTCAAGTTGCTCATGGAAGCGAAACAAGAACCGCATAGCGTTTAGAAATTTACCGGAGGTGAATTGAAATGGCAGCAGTCCGCAATCTGACCGAGACAAACGACCAACAATTCCTGCTGATTAAGAAGATAGGCCTAGCAGCAGTCCTCCTGCTATCAGCGGTTCCAGCCTCCACTAGCTTTTTAAATGCTCAGTCGGTAGCGCAACCGCATCCGGGGCGACTACTGGCTTCTAATTGTTTTCAGTGTCACGGCACCAACGGCCAGTCCATCGCAGGGATGGATAAAATCGCAGGTAAGTCAGCGAATAGCATTTATGAAGAATTGAAAGAGATGCAGCGAAAACCGGCTAATGGAAACATTATGAATGTCCATGCACGGGGCTATACCGATGAGCAACTGCGACTATTAGCAGACTATCTGTCTCGGCAATAGACGGTAATACAAACACCCAAGATACGATAACTACCACCGAGGCGGAGGAAACATGCAACGAAGAGCTTTTATCAAATATGTCGGGTCTGGCGCTTTGACTCTAGCCATGCCGATGTTATCCAACGCCGACAGCCGAAAAAAACGGCGGCGGAATAGATCCGAAAGCGGATCAAGCGCGGTGGTACCCGGGAACACCGGAGCCAACGGGCGAGTTGTCGTGCTTGGCGGGGGTATGGGCGGCGCCACCGCGGCAAAGTATCTTCGCCTCTGGGGGGGAAGCGGCGTGGAGGTAATACTAATCGACCGTAGCGCCCAATATTACTCCTGTATTCTCAGCAACCTCGTCCTCAACGGAACCCGCACATTGAAAGAATTGACTTTCGATTACACTACAATGGTGCAGCGTTATGGAATTAATTTCATACAGAGCGAGGTGTCCAATCTGGATTTGGCTGGGCAGCAGGTCGTGCTGTCGGACGGATCGAAAGTGCCCTACGATCGGCTGGTGTTATCACCCGGTGTCGAATTCGACACCATCCCCGGTTTGGAAACCACCGCCGCGCAATCTTCCATTCCGCACGCGTGGAAGGCTGGCGCCCAAACAAACTTATTGCGCGACCAAATCAAGGCGATGCCCGCAGGCGGCGTCTTTGTTTTGACTATACCGCCCGCGCCATTCCGCTGCCCTCCAGGCCCCTACGAACGAGCTTGCGTTGTCGCCGATTATCTCAAACGCACCAAGCCGCGCGCCAAAGTGATCGTATTGGACGCCAACTCGGGAATTGTCGCGGAACGAGAAAATTTTACCAATGCCTTTAACGTGATTCACGCAGGCATCGTTGAATACCACCCCAGCGTGCCTGTCCTGGAAATTGATGCAACAAATCGCATACTCGATACCGGGATTGGTAAATTAAGGGCGGACGTAATCAACGCGATTCCACCGCACCGCGCCGGTAAGATCATCAGCGACGCCGGATTGAACAACGTCAATGGCAAGTGGGCCGGCGTCGACGTCCTCACCTATGAGTCGACTATTGCTCCGGGCGTTCACGTTGTCGGCGACTCTTCGGCCACCACTCAGCCCAAGGCAGGCCATGTTGCCAATGCGGAAGCAAAAGTCTGTGCCGATGCGATCACTAGAATAATGCGCGGCGACCAGCCGGACCCGTCACCGGTGACCAATTCATCCTGTTATTCGCCGATCTCCGCAACAACTGCGTCGTGGTTGTCTGTGGTGTTCTACTATGACCCACTCTCCCGTACGATGAAGCCGATCGGGGGCGGCGCTACCGAAGCCAGTGGACCATCCGGCGATAACTTTGAGCAGATGGAAAAGTGGTTTGCCAATTTGATGAGCGATACGTTTGCTTGAACTCAAATCGATCATTGCAAATTCGGTCTGCGTATCCTATGCCCGACCGGAAACTGGAGATTCGCAGACACCGTCGACAACGTGAGATTGCCCATGTGCGTGAGTTAGCTTTCGCGAATTCACAATAACGGCTCCGTTGTCGAAAAACCGGGCAAACATAGGCGGCGCGCCATCCATGGTGCTCCCGCCTCCCTATGATGCGCCGACCTGCGGACGCCAGCGTTCGAAGTGTCTCTCGATTCTGCCTAGTATTTCCGTGCCGACCAAGCCAGTCACCGCAAAAATTAAAACACCGACGAATACTTTATCGGTCTGAAACGTTGCCCCCGCGACTGTAATCATGAAGCCGATCCCGGCCGTCGCCGCATAAAGCTCACCGACAAGCACTCCAACAAGCGCGCGGCCCAAAGCGCTGCGCAATCCAGTCAAAACAAAAGGTAAAGTGGACGGCAAAACCACTGTTTTGAACAGACACCATTCTGAAGCTCCGAAGCTGCGTGCGGCCGTCAGCAAATTCGAAGGAGTCGTTTTGACGCCGTCGCGCGTGTTGATAAGGATTGGAAACACCGCGCCGAGAAAAATTATACCGACTTTCGATAGCACGCCGATTCCCAACCAAATGATTACTAAGGGCAAAAGCGCAACACGAGGCGTGGCATTCATGGCGTTGATAAACGGATCGAAGAGATAGCTCACCCTTTTGTACCAGCCGGTGGCAATACCGAGTGGGATAGCCACAACAACCGAAAGCATATAACCCCAGAAAAACTCGATTCCGCTGACCCAGAGGTCGTTCCAGATCTCACCCGACCTTACGAGCTCGACCGCTGCTTTGAAAATCAAGGAAGGCGCGCTCATGAACATCGGGTTAATCAGTTGGAATACCCCGCCGACCAGCTCCCAAACGATCAGGAACAGAATGACGGCGGTGCCGCCGAGAATTTTCTTCTCCTGGTTTAAATAGAATTTGTAGAGCTTGGAGGCTTCAGCAACCCTGACATCCAGCAGTACTTCCTCTTGATTGGCAAGGTTTTGATGT
>DASSGE010000353.1:0-5255 GCA_035693605.1 Binatia bacterium | reverse complement strand
ATCTGTTCAGTCAAGCCAAATACCGCGGCCTGCCATCGCCGTACCCTTGGTCTGTCAACGCGGCTTCGTTTTATACAGACTATCGATATAACCGCTGTCGTCGAGCTCCTTGATAAAACGGTTGTCGACGAAGTCTTCCGGTTTAGCGACTTTCGCTTTGGGATTTTCGTCCGCCAACAAATCTAGCGCCATTTGCAAACCGGCGTTGGACGGATACTGTTTGCGCGAGATCCGGTTGTCCGGCGCCGCGGATTCATAAGATTTAGCCAGCACGTCGCGCTCTTTGATCTGCCCAAGATATTTCCCCAGCACTCTGAGCGCCAATTCGCGATCGGTTTTCATCGATGCGACCGCTTCGACATGAGATTTGACGTAGCGGCGCACGATCTCGGGTTTATCCCGGATCATCGCCCGGGTGGTCACGACGCCGATATGCACGAACGGCAGGCCGAGCTCGGCGACATCCGCCAGCGCGTTGAAGCCCTCCCGCTGCGCCGTGATATTCTGCGGCGGGCTGAACAGCGTGCCGTGAATTTTTCCCAGACGAAGGCTGGCGATGCGCTCGCTGGTGCCGCCGACCACGATAAGCGATACGTCCTTGGGTGCCAGGCCAAGCTTTTGTAGAGCGAAACGCGTCGCGGTCGGATTGGCGCCGCGAATCGCCGACAAACCGACGGTGCCGCCTTTGAGTTGCTCGGCGGTTTTGATTTCCGGCCGGGTGACCAGGACAAAATCGAGAGTCGACATGCCGCCGGCAACGTAGACAGCATTGGAGCCGCGCAGCGCGCTTTCGACTACCACCGGCCCCGAAGCGAGCACGAATTGCAGTTCACCGGACATCAGCGCCATAACGCCCACCGAGGCATGGACCCGCACCGCCTGCACATCCAAACCGTTGCGCGCGAAGATACCGGCCTCCCTGGCGAGCCAGAGCGGCAGGACACCCGCGGAATCGGAAACGTAGGCAGTCGTGGTCTTGCTGACCTGCGCCTGGCTCTCAAGCGCAAACAGGCCCAGCCAAGCAAACGCCAGGACGAAGAAAAAGTGTTTAGCGATCTTCATCGGCAGCTCGAAAAGTCCATGGCCGGAAAACTAACCGAAGCGGCGCCACGCCGTCAATGGCGCCACACTTTATCTCACGGGAACCATTGACGGCCAAGAACCTCGGTTGCTAGAGTGCGCCTAGCGTCAGGTTTTGCGAATCCAAGTCAGCGCAGCGGAGGTAAGCTATGGCAATCGGACTATCGCATGGCGGGAGCAATGTTTATTCGGCGGGCGAGCACTCCAACCAACTTTGGGTGGCTACCCAAGACGGGCTTGTGCTGTTCGAGCGCGCCGGCAAAGGTCAATGGCGCGAAGCCCAGCGCGCCCTGCGCGGCCAACATATCAGCGCGATCATCTTCGAGAAGACTACCGGCACTATATTCGCCGGCGCCTTCTTTGGCTCGATTCACGCCAGCACCGACGCGGGTAAAACCTGGGAGCGGCGCGACAATGGCATGCCGATCCACGACGTCTACAGCCTCGCATCGACTGTCGTCGACGGCAAAGTCTGCGTCTACGCCGGCACCCAACCGGCGCATTTGTTCGTCAGCGAAGACTTAGGCGCGCACTGGCGCGAGCTGCCATCGATGCGCGAAGTGCCGAGCGCGACCCAATGGTCCTTTCCCGCTCCACCGCACATCGCGCATACCAAATTCATCACTTTCGATCCGTTCGATCAGAACGCGATCTACGCCTGCGTCGAGCAAGGCGCATTCTTGAAGAGCAGCGATTTAGGCAAGACCTGGAAACAGTTGAACACCGTTGGCCTGTACAAAGACGAGAATCGCCCGGTGGAACATTTCTACGATGTCCACCGCTGCCTCATCGACCCGCGCAAACCCGATAATATTTATGTCACCGGCGGCGCCGGATTGTACGTCACCCGTAGCGGTGGCGGCAGTTGGGAACGCTGGACGGCGCCGGATTGGGCGCCCGATGTCTATCCCGACGGTTTTACTTGGAATCCGAAAAATCCTGATATGATGTTCGTCGCCGCCGCCGAGCATAACCCGGTGACTTGGCGCAAAGCCGGCCCAGCGGCACGCGCCGAGGGCAAAATTTATCGCAGCAAAGATTGCGGCAAGAACTGGGAGCGCTTAACTGGCGGCCTGCCCGCCAGCTTGAAGCACGAGTTCGGCGCCCTCTGCCTTGAAGAAGCCAACGGCAATTGTGCAATCTTCGGCGGCACCACCGGCGGCGAGGTATTTTTCAGCGAAGATAACGGCGACAGCTGGACACTGATCACCGATAAACTCGCGCCGATCTCCAAGAAGGGACATGAACGTTTGCTGGCGGCCAGCTAATAAGTTTAGCCGCAACTTCTTGCATCTCTCTTTCCTTTCGATCCCTCCTCTTGATGGGGGTGAGTTGGAGTGGGGGCTACTTACATTACGCAATGAGGATCAAAAGCCCATCGAAGAAGTCTGCGACCTCCTCTTACGGCCCTTGACCCCGGAACCGAGCCGCGCTTTGAGTGGCAGTGCGTGACTTGAGCGCAAACATGAAAGTCAAAATCGTCGAAACCTGTGCATCGCTCGCGGCCTATGCCGCTAGGTCTGCCCCGAGCGTGCGTTTCCCCCCGAGATGCAAGAGATCCATCACATGTACGAGGTGATCGAGCGCGAATGCACCGGTTGCGCCGAATGTCTGCCCTATTGCCCGGAGCCGGGCGGGCTCAAAGAAAACAATGCCAGTGGCTCGTAAAATAACGTCGCGGACTTGGCTTCTTGTTGTTCTCATCGGTTTTCCTTCCGCGCAAATCTTTGCCGCACAACCTACGCCGACCATTGACTGGACAATCGTTCCAGGACAGCGGTTCGGCCCGATGTCCCTCAACACATCAGAAGATGAGTTGCGCGAACTTTTCGGCGCAGGAAACGTTCATCGCGAAAACATCGGCGTCGGTGAAGCTGACACAGAGCCAGGCACGGTGGTATTTCCAAATACAACGCGGACGTTCTACGTTTTTTGGCTCGATGCGACCAAAAGAGAAAGGATCAAGGAGATTCACATCAATGGCGACAAGTCAGCGTGGAAAACCGATAAAGGAATAAACCCTCGCACTGCGCTAAAACAACTTGAGAAACTCAATGGGCGGCCTTTCTCACTCATGGGATTTGCTTGGGACTACGCGGGAACGATCGTTGACGGCAACTGCGGCCGTTTGAAGGAGCTAGGCTGTGTCGATCCGAATGATTCCGCTCGTGTATTGCGCGGTCGAACCCTTCTTTTGCGGCTCGCACCGACTAAGAGCGTCGAAAATGAGATGACAGCAAGCGAACGCAAGGCCTATAACGAGGTGATGGGTGAGACCGTATATAGCTCGGCGCATCCCGCGATGCAGCGAATCAAACCACAGGTCTATACGATAATCGCATCGTTCACGCCGTGAAACGGTTTATTCGACATCATCCATGTCAGCGATATAAGTGCGAAGAGGAGAATAGCAATGACCAGCGATCCACGCACCAGCGGGCTGCATGAGACCTGCAACCAACGCGGCCCCAACCGGCCACTGCACACGACCGGCGGTGGGCCGAATTATCTGGAAAAGTCTTTGGCGGCGGCAGCGGAACCATTCAAGGGCATCACCAGTAATGGCAGCATCATTCCCGGCTTGTTCGGCATCCAGCAGAGCGGAGTTTCGACCCAATCGATTCGCGAAGCAGCCGAAGCATTTCTCGCGGCGCTGACAACTGAGCAGCGCGCCAAGACGCTCTTTGCGGTAGACACCGACCAATGGCGCAAGTGGAGCAACATCCATCCGACCCTGTTGCGCCACGGCACGGCACTGTTCGAAATGAATAACCAGCAGCGCGACAGCGCCTTTGCGCTGCTGCGCGAGAGCTTGAGCCAGCGCGGCTTCGAGGAAGCGCTCGATTTGATGCACCTCAACGAAACAGTTTTGGAACTGACCGGTCGGCTCTCTGAATATGGCGAAGATCTTTATTGGCTGAGCATTATGGGCACACCGTCGGCGAGCGAACCTTGGGGCTGGCAGTGGGACGGTCATCATTTGATCATCAATTATTTCATACTGGGTGATCAGGTCGTCGTGACGCCGACATTTCTCGGCGCCGAACCGGTGCATGCGGTCAGCGGCAAATACGCCGGCGTGCGCGCGTTCAAGGGCGATGAAGATCGGGGTCTGACGTTATTCCGCGCGCTTTCGGAAGCGCAACGAGTGAAAACAGTGATTGCGCCGGAAACGGCGGGCGAAGACTTTACCACCGCCTTTCGCGACAACCTGGTGCTCGATTACCAAGGAATTCGCGCCGGCGAATTGTCCAGCGCGCAACACGAGCTGCTCGTCGGTCTGGTGGGCTATCACGTCGGCCGCATGCGCGATGGCCATGCGCGGGTCAAGATGGACGAAGTGAAGCGTCATTTGAACGACACGTATTTTTGTTGGATGGGCGGAGACGCGGCGGACGGCGTTTTTTACTATCGCGTCCAGAGTCCGGTCATCATCGTTGAATTCGACCACCAGCGCGGCATCGCCTTTCGCGAGCACACCAAGCCCTACAAGGACCACATCCATGTCATCGTCCGAACACCCAATGGCAACGACTATGGTAAGGATTTACTGCGATTGCACTATCAGCATGGCCATCACGCCATTTCGTAAAGGGACGACGGCGTTAAATTAACTTGCGCTCGGCGCGAGAGATTCCGAAACGGAGCGGAGGCATCATGACCGCAAATACTGGCTACCTGTTGATAATGCTCCTACTGATCGCGTCGGCCGTCGCCCCGGCTCGCGCCGAGAAGATTCGCACCAGCATTCCCGGCGCCAATCTTAATTACCTCTCGGTGTACAGTGCCGAAGAGCGCCATTTCTTTCGTGACGAGGGGTTGGATAACGAAACCATCGCCATCGGCGGGCCCGCCGGCATCGCAGCGCTGGTAAGCGGCGATGTCGATTTCAGCGGCGCCGGCGGCAGCGGTCTGCGTGGAGCGGTGCGCGGCGCCCCGCTCAAAGCGATATTCTATCAGACCGAAAAACCGACCTGGTATTTGGTCGTGCATCCGAGCATCACTCAAGGCTCTGACTTGAAAGGCAAAAAGATCGGCGTTGCGCTGCTCGGCGACAGCGAAGATCGCTTTATCACTTTGTACGCCGAACGGTCTGGCGTGTCGCCGAAGGATTTGACCCGGCTATCGCTGGGCACGAGCATCGGCGACAAAATCCTTGGCGTCAAAACCGGCGC
>DASSGE010000352.1:0-12801 GCA_035693605.1 Binatia bacterium | reverse complement strand
CGATGGCAGGCCGGATAATCAACGGCTCTGAGGCGAGAGTCCTTTACTCAGTACCGTATTCGAATTCCTACCGTCGAGGCCGTCGCTCGCCAGCGTTACATCTCCCCCGGCATAAACCCTTTTACCGAGATATCGATGCCGTTGCCTTCGGGATCGTGCAGGCGGAATTCGGCGAAGGGAATGCGCTGCGGTCGGGCGGCGCCGCGGCGCACGCCGGCTTTTTCGGCGCGGTCGCGTGTCTCCTCGACGTCGCGGATCTTGAAACCGAAATGGTTGAAGCCGTTCTTTTCCTCGCGCACCCGTTGATAGAGCAGCGCCTGGTTGAAATAGCCGTCGGAGACGAAAATCGAGCCGCGGTCGGTGTTGCCGACCGGCTTCAAGCCGAAAGTGGCGCCGTAGAAGTCGGCCAGCCGTTTTGGATCGGCGGTGAACAATGCCATATGCCTTATCGGAAACGGCGTCTTGGTCGTCGATACACCAAAGTCTCCGGTCGTGACGTCGATTAGATTGTTATCCGGGTCCATCACTTGCAACTCGCTGTGCGGCGATGGCGCGCCGCCCTTGTCGGCATTCCGCTTGACCACATCGAGATTGTCGATTTGAAATCCACTGGCATGCAGTCCGGCGTGCGTTTCATTCGCTTCCTTGAGCAGCGCCAAAGTAAAGACGCCATCGGAGAGACGAATCAAATTCGACTCTTCCGAAACCGTATTGAGTTCGAAAACCGCACGGTAAAAATCCGCCAGCCTTGTTGGTTCGCTCGCTTTAATTGTCAGACAGCGCAGCTTGGCCATTGAATCCTCCGAAAGCTGAGTGCATTGGACTAACGGAGCTTCTCCAGCCAATTTCATGCCAGCGCGCAGCACCGTGCTAATCGGCGCGGATCCATGGCGCCGTCATCTGGTGTTTATTAGGTGTGGGAATTGAGCCTTGGTAGATTCTAATTTGTAAGAATCACCGCGGCGCGATCAAGATTTCATCGCGCGGAAAGTAGTCCATGATTTCCGCGCCATTCTTCGTTACCACCAGCATGTTTTCCAAGCGCGCGCCGCCGACGCGGGTCTCGCCTTCACGCGACTCCACCGCCAACGTCATGCCTTCTTCGAAAACCTGCGGATGGTCGAAGGACCATAAACGGTTGATGATCGGAATATCGTAGCCGGTGTTGGTGCCGAGGCCGATGCCGTGGCCGATTTCGCTGGCGAGGATTTCCACTTCGCTCTTATAACCCCACTTGGTCGCTGGCGGAAAATGTTTCGCCGCGTCCGCCGTGGTCTTGCCCGGTTTGATTTCCGATATGACCAGATCGAGCCGCTCGCGCACTTGCTTGTACCAGTCCTGCTCCTGCGCCGTCGGTTTGCGGCCGACGATGAAGGTCCGGTAGGTGCAGCTGCCGTAGCCCAAATAGGTCGCGCCGCAGTAGGAGCCGTAAACCATATCGCCGAATTGAATCACCCGGCTGGTGGCGTGCGGGCCGCGGTCGAAGGTCGTCGGCCCGGTGCGCCAACCACCGGGCACGGACCCTTCCAACCCCATCTCCCAGCCGGCGCCGGAAGCGATGCGCATCAGATCGGTGTCGCGGATACCGGGTTTCAAATTTTCCCACACTCGATACCATACGCCGTCGACCATCGACGCGCAGGTCTTGAGACAGTCGATTTCGTCGCGGTTTTTGATCATGCGCGCTTCGAGCATGAGATTGCGCGAGTCGACGATGTTCTTCACGCCGGCGTTGACCAGCGCCTCGCGCGCGTTGCCGTCGAAACTGCCGAGCCCGAGTTTTTCGCCGAGCAGACCGCGTTTCTCCAGCTCGGCCTTGATCTCCATCGCAAACGCCTTGGCCTCATCGGCGCAGGCGCCGGGCCCCGGTGCGCCGCTCAGCCATGAATGCGCCGGGCGCCACTCTTTGATCCACGGGCACTGATCCGGCATCTGGTGAAAATAACCGTCGTGCTCGTACATCACCGGATCATGTTCGGCGAAAAACAAGACATAGCGGCACATCGGATAAACGAATCCGCGCAGCGCCGTCAAATATCTGATGTTGTGATGGTTGGCTTCGAGCAGCGCGGCGACGCCATGCTTCTTCATGATCGCCTGCGCCCGTGCGACGCGCTGGCTGCGCATGCGTTCGGTATTGAGACGCTCTTGCCAATCGGCGGTTTCCGGACCGAAGGTGAGTTTGGGCGAGTATTGAACCATGATGCTGCTCCTGAAGATTATTGGCGCGAACTTATCCGGAACGACTGGTCGCTGCAACTGATTGCTTCAGCAATCTTGCTTCGATCGATCGAATACGTTGTAATGGCGGGCGATGAAACCGCTCTTACGCGCGACTTGTTTGATTGTCGTTAGCCTTTGCGCGTCGTCGATCTTCGCCGCCGAGCGTATCACTGCCGCGTACACCAGTATCGCTGCGGCCTACGCGCCGTTCTGGGTTGCCAAAGACAAAGGCATCTTCGACAAGTATAATTTCGACACCCGTTTGATCTACATGCGCGGCACAGTGCCGACTCTCGCGGCGCTGGCGAACAGCGAGCTCGACTTCGTCCAATCGGGCGCCTCGCCGTTCATCCCCTATGCCGCCAAGGGGGGCGATGTCGTGTTGCTCGGCTGCTTGGCTAATAAAGTGATCGATTATGTTCTCATCGCCCATCCGTCGATCACGAGAATCGAGCAACTGCGCGGCAAACCCATCGGCATCAGCCGTGTCGGCGATCAGACCCATCATTACGTGCGGGAAATTCTCAAACGCTACGGCATCTCGCTCAAAGAAGTGCGTCTGGTGCAAACCGGACTGCAACCCGAGCGAGTCGCGGCGCTGCGCCAAGGCTTGACCATGGCAAGCATTCTCAACCGCCCCAACAACCTGCCATTGGAAAAGGAAGGCTACAAACGCCTGCTCGACATCGAGGATCTCAAGCTGCCAGCCGGTGTGCGCTGCCTGATCACCACCAAGAAAATCATGAAAGCCAAACCAGCGATGGTCGATAACTTCGTCATGGCCTGGCTCGAATCGGTGCGTTACATCCTGACGCAGAAACGGGAAACAAAAGAGGTGATAAGCAAATATACCCGCAACACGAACGACGTCGATCTCGAAGAGGCCTGGAATACTTTAGCGACGCAAACCGAGATCCCGCCTTACGCCTCCGTCAGCCAGCTGCAGGGCCAGGCCAACATGATGGCCGAAGACCAGCCCGATCTGGCGCGCTTCGACGCCAAGGTCATGGTCGACAATAGCGTGATCAAGAAATTGGAAGACTCCGGCTGGACCAAAAAGCTATTCGGCAAGTAGAAGACGAGACCCTTGTTGCATTCGGGATGACAAGAAGACCCGGCTAAGCCCCCCGCTGTCATTTCGAGCGACAGAGTGTGTGGTAATTGTCATTTCGACGCGAAGCGGAGAAATCTTGTCTTTCTATTTACGCAAAATGCAAGATCTCTCACGCCGTTCGAGATGACAGATCAGAGCGACGCTGAGTTTTCACACAGTCTGCCAAAGCGAGAAATATCCGTTGAGTTTCATTCTTTCGTCATCATCGGTCGATATTTCTCAGGGCGTTCCCTTCGCCACTTCGGCCAGAATGCTCGGGTCCACTAGCGCCTCAGGCTTGAGATTTTTCACCGCCGGCACCGTCGGCACCAGCGCATCGATGGCGTAGCGCAGGCCATCCATCGGCAGGGTCGGAAAGGCTTCCAAGTTTTTCCCGGAATTGAAGCGATAGTTCTCATCGATGATCGCTTTATCCTGCAGCCGGAGATTTTTCGCCAAAACCTTCTTGCTCAACTCCGGATCGTCTTGAATCTTTTTCATGCTCGCCGCCAGGGCTCGGACAAAGCGCACCGCCAGCGGCCGTTTTTCTTTCAAGAAAGCGCGCCGCGTCGAGGTCATGTTGCCGAGCACAGGGAAATTGAGCGACTCGAGATCGAGGATGGTTTTGAATCCGTCTTTTTCCAACGTCAGGGCGAAGGCGGGGTTGAGGATCGAAGCTTGAACACGACCGTTCTTGAGCGCCAGCGTCCGATCAGCCTGGCCGCCGGTGCTGAGGAAGCGCACGTCCTGATCGGCGTTCATGCCGAATTTTTTCAGCGCCAAACGGACATAAAAATGCGCCACATCGTGGATCCGTGCCACGCCGATCAATTTGCCTTTCAATTGTTCGACCCGATCGATGCCCGGCGCAGCAACGATGCGGTACTGCATGCGATTGTAGACGCTGGCGATAAATTGCAATTCAGCGCCGCCGGCCATGGCGCTGATGACGTTATGGGGTATGCAATACAGTAGGTCGATTTCGCCGGCGACCAACGAGGCGACCGCAGGGTTACCTTGGATGGTAATTTGCTCGACATCCAAGCCTTCGCGCGCATAAAAACCTGCGTCCTTGGCAAGCCACAGCGGCAAAATGGCGCCGCCGATATAACAGTTGCTGACGCGCAACTTATCGGCGGCAGTTGCGTTCGCCGCAGACAATGAGCCAACGAGAGCGATTAAAAAAACCACAGTGGTTAGCTTTTGACGACTGGCCATGGAAGTTCGACACTAGCTTGGAGTTGTTGTCGTATCAACCTGCGCTTGCTATCTTGCGGCTGCCTCGTTACAGAACATCAATAATGCAATTTCTTGTTAGAAACTTTACGGCGCTCGTGCTCCTGATCGTCGCTTGTCAGCCGGGTTTCGGCGCCGAACGCGCGCCGGAAAAGATTCGCATCGCCGTATCGTCGAAGTCGCTCGGTTTTCTTGACACCTGGGCGGCCAAGGAGCGGGGATTTTTCAACAAGCATGGCCTTGATGCCGAGATCATCGCCATGCGCCCGCCGCTCACCATCGGTGCCTTGCAAGCCGGCGAAATCGATTATGCCATCGGCGCCAGCACGATTTCGCGCGGCGCGATTTCCGGCGCGCCGGTGCGCATCGTCAGCCTCGCTTTGCGCTCGTCGTTTCATACGTTGGTTTCTCGGCCCGCTATCAAAACCATCGCCGATATGAAGGGCAAGACCATCGCCGTGACCGTCGGCGCGGCCGACGACTTCGTCGCGCGCCATCTTTTGCGCCGTGGCGGCATCGATCCACGTGACGTCCATTTCGTCAACATGGGCGGTTCGGACACGCGCTTCCCCGCATTGCACGCCGGCACCATCGACGCATCACCGCTCTCCTTGCCGTTCTTCCTCGTCGCCAAGCGGCAAGGTTTCAACCTGCTCGGCACCGCATCGGATGTCCTCGATATGGCCACGGTTGGCATCGGCACATCGATCAAGAAAATTTCGCAGGAACGCGAGCAAGTCAAAAAGATGGTGCGTGCCCAGCTCGCGACGCTGCGCTGGATCAAAACGCAGAAAGCCGAGGTCGTGCCTTTCCTACAGAAATTTTACGGCCTCGATGAGGGCGTGGCGATGGAATCTCATGCGATTTATGCCAAATTGATCATCGACGATGCACGCCCGCTGGCCGAGGCAATCAAGACGGTGCTCGACCAGCAGGGCAAACCGGATCTGCCGCTCGACCGCGTCGTCGACGCCTCGGTGGTGGAAGAAGTGCTACGCGAACGGAGATAGCAATGGCTGATAACTCAATCCGCATCATCGACATCGACGGTCATGTGCGCGAGGCCGACGATTTGTTCGAGAGGTATTTGGAGGCGCCGTTTCGCGAGCGCGCGCCAAAGGTTGAAAAGGTCGCCAACGGCCAGCTGCTATTCCGACTTGAAGGCGATCGCCATCACCGCCGGCCGGACGAGTCGCCATTTCGGATCAAGACCGATGGTTCGCCGGTGAATGAAGGACGCCATCTGGCGACCAATCCCAAACAGCGGCTCGAGGCCATGGATCGCGATCGCATTGACCGTGGCCTCCTGTTTCCATCAGCTGGATTGTACTTGGCGTCGGTGCAAGAGGACGCTTACGCCGCGGCACTTTGCCGCGCCTACAACAACTGGCTCTACGACTACTGCGGCGAAAACCGTCAACGTTTGATGGGTGTCGCCGCGGTCCCCGTGCAAGACGTAAAGCTCGCCATCGCTGAAACAAAACGGGCTGTCAATGAACTGGGCTTCAAAGGCGTGTTTGTTCGGCCCAATCCGGTCAAAGGCCGCAATATCGACGACCCCTATTACGATCCGCTCTACAGAACCGTCGTCGATCTCGGCGTGCCGCTGTTGATCCACGAGGGCTCGGGCGCGTTCATGCCCACCGCTGGCGCCGACCGTTTTGTCGGCCAATGGTTTTTCACACATACGATTTCTCATCCGTTGGAGCAGATGCTCGCCAGCTTAAGTTTGATCTGCCGCGGCGCATTGGAACGTCATCCAGAGTTGCAGTGCGTCTTCCTCGAATCCGGCGCCGGCTGGCTGCCTTACTGGCTTTGGCGCATGGACGAGCACTACGAAGTGCTGCCGTTTCAAGTGCCCTGGTTGAAGATGAAGCCGAGCGACTACTTTCGCCGTCAATGTTTTGTCTCGTTCGAAGCCGATGAAACCCGTTTGGGCGAAGTAATCTCGTCCATCGGCGCCGACCATGTCGTGTTCGCCTCGGATTATCCGCACTGGGACGCCACCTTCCCCGGCGTCACCGATATGATCATGAACCGCCAAGATCTCGACGCCGACACGCAGCAGAAGATTATGGGCGGCAATGCCGCGAAGTTATTGAAGTTGAATTAATTAAAAAGTTTCTCGTTGCTAAATTCGAGTTTGTAATTGCGCGAAACTTGAAACCACAAACTAGTAACTTAAACCGCAAAACTGGAGGTTTTATGGCCGACGTTCCGAAACTGGTCTCCTCGATGGGGCGAGCCGAGCTCGACAAAATCTACGTGCGCGACTTCGACTTGAACAAAGATCTGCTCGGCAAGATCAGCTTCTCGCAGATGGTTTGCCTGATGCTCCAGGGTCGCTTACCGACCGCTGAAGAAGGCAAAATGATCGACGCGATGTTGATCGTGTTGGTCGACCACGGCATGACCACTGGGGCGGCTGCGGCGCGCATGACCTTTCACTCCGCCCCCGAAGCGATTCAGGGCGCGGTGGCCGCGGCGATTCTCGGCGCCGGCAGTGTGCATCTCGGCTCGTCGGAGTATTGCGCGAAAATGCTCAGCGATGCGCTGGCTAAAGAAGCGAAGGATGCCGATCTCGACGCGGTTGCGCTCAAGACCGTCGAGCGGCGCTTGGCTAACAATCAGCTGATCCCCGGCATCGGTCATGGCATCCACACCGGCGGCGACCCGCGCGCCGACCGGCTGTTCGAGATCGCCCAGGAGACCAAGGTCTACGGCCGCAACTGCGAGCTGTTGAAAAAAATCGGCAAGATCGCCGATCAGAAAGTCGGCAAACACCTGCCGGTCAACGTCACCGGCGCCATCGCCGCGATTTCCCAGGACATGGGCTTTCACTGGCAGATGTCGAAGAGCTTCGCGATCCTGGGCCGCGCCCTGGGCGGTCTCGCCCATGTCGGCGAAGAAATCCGCCGGCCCATCGCCCGCGGCATTTCGAATTTGATCCGGGACAGTTTGCAGTATGAGCCGGAGAAGTGAGATTTTTTCCAGGTTGCACCGTGGGCGGCCTATCGGAGTGAAGGAGTGATGGAATGACGGGAAGAGTAAAGACGAGAGCGTCCCACGGCAAGACCGCGGGCATGATCGTAGTGATCACTACTCTGGCAATCGCGGCGACCGCCCACGCCCAACTGCGCAAAATCAATATCGCCTATACGGCGACCAGCCCGTATCAGGCGGTGTTGATCGTCGCCAACGAAGTCGGCTTGTTTAAGAAGCATAACCTCGATCCGACGTTAGTCTTCACCACCGGCGGCTCGCTGGGCATTCAAGCCATGCTTGGCGGTGACGTCGCCATGACTTTATCGGATGGATCGTCGTCGGTAGGCAGCAAACTTGCCGGCGTCGACGTGCTTGTCATCGCGAGTTTGTTGAATACGTTTCCCTACAGCCTGATCTCACTGCCGGAGATCAAGAAAGTCGATCAGCTGAAGGGGAGCAAGATCGCCGTCAGCCGCTTCGGCAGCGCGACCGACTTGAGCGTCAAGATGGCGCTGGCGAAAGTCGGGCTGAATGCCGAGAAAGATGTCACACTGTTACAGATCGGCGTGCAGACCGCGCGTTACGCAGCGATGCTGTCGAAAAATGTCCAAGCCACGATCATCACCCCGCCGTTCACCCTCACCGCGCGCAAAGCCGGCATGAACACGTTGATCGATATGAGCGAGTTGAACATCCCGTTTCAATTGACCGGTATGTTGGCACTGCGGCCGTACCTGAAAAACAATCCCGATACGGTTTTGTCGGTGATCCGGGTGCTGTCCGAAGGCATTCATTTCTACAAACGTGAAAAAGAAGCGACCCTCAAAATCCTCGGCAGATATTTAAAAACCGACGACCGCGAGGCGCTCGAGGAAACCCACAGGGAGATCGCCATTAAATCGCTGCCGGAAAAACCCTATCCGACTTTGGCAGGCATCAAAACCATCCTCGACGAAACCGCGCTGCGCAATCCTAAAGCCAAAGGAATGAAGCCGGAAGATTTCGTCGATTCGAGTTTCGTCAAGCGAGTTGACGACGAAGGATTGTTCGATCGGCTCTACAAGAAATAGGGTCGTCAGATGCACCGTAACCGAGGTGCCGCAGGACATTTTGCATCTAAGAGGTGAATCGTGATCAGGGCATATGTAGCATTGCTGGGTGTTATCGTCGTGCTTGGGCTCGTACCGGCTCGGGCTTTAGCCCAAATCAGCCAGACGTCCCAGCCGACCGCCTGCGGTGTGATTACGGCCGAAGACGCACAAAAATTCGTCGGTGGACCACTCGACGTCAAAGAACAGCCGAACGTGCCGATCAACAATGCACCGGGCGCGTATAATTCGGTATGCACTTACATCGCCCGTGGCGTGGACGTGGACAAAGCACTCACGGCGCCGCGTTTACTGGACCTCACCCTGCACTTCTTGGATTCCCGTGAATCGATGGCGACGATCTATGAGAACTCCGTCATTACCTACACGCAATTTACCAACACTCCCGATCCGCGCTTCAAAAACCCGTCGATCAATTATCTCGGCGGCTTCGGTGATAAGGCCTTCGTTTTCGAAGCCATCACCGATCCCCAGAGCGATTTCAAATCGGCGCTGATCGTTTTCTACAAAGGCCGCATCGGCGGCAGCATCGCCGCCTGGAAGAAACCCGAGCCCGCTTTGGAAACCAGCAAGGCAGTCTTGAAACACATTCTCAGCCGGCTGCCATGATGGCGCAAGTCAATTAAAAATTATCCGCCAAACGAGCTCATCGATGAAGTTACTGAAAATCCTGCTGCTGACAGCCAGCCTGCTGTCAATTCGATTGCACGCGCGCGCTACAGAACCCATCGAGATCTCCGCCTGTACCGCAGTGACAGCGGCGGAGGCCGAGAAGTTTATTGGCGCGCCTCTGGATGTCACCAAAATCGACAAGAAAATCATCATCAATGCGCCGTGGAGTCATGACTCCCTGTGCACCTACATGCCGCAAGGGTTAAAAACCGACGATCCGACGGCGATCGCGCGCTTTCTCGACGTCAATTTGCGATTTTTCCCGACAGCGGATGCGGCGCAAACAATCCACCAGGCGACTTTAGATCAGTTCCGCAAGATGGCTGGCAGCCCTGATGCTCCCTTTAGAATCACCGCCATAAACCCGATCGACGGGCTCTCAGCTAGCGCCTTCTATGTTGAGCTTCAGGCTGACCCGAAGTCAGAATACAAATCCGCCATGATCATGTTTGTCAAAGATACCATCAGCGGCGCGATCAGCGCGTGGAAAAAGCCGGATTCGTCTTTAGAACTCAGCAAAGCGGTATTGCAACATGTCCTGACAAAGTTACCGTAGAGACCCGCACCGAGGAGGAATCGTGAAAATCCGCGCCACTGCCTTGATACTCTTGATAATCGGTTTTTGGGTTCCTTCGACGGCCCACGCTCAAGCCGATTTCTTCAAAGGCAAACAAATTAAAATTATCGTCGGGTTTTCCGCCGGAGGCATTATCGACCTGTGGGCGCGCCTCTTCGCCCTCTACCTCGGCAAATTCATCCCCGGCAATCCGACCCTGGTGGTGCAGAACCTCGCTGGCGGCGGATCAATGATCGCCGCAAATCAGTTGTACAACGTCGCCAAGCCCGACGGCCTCACCGTGGCAATGTTGTCGTCTGGCCTCTATTTCGACCAATTGCTCGGCGCCAACGAGGTTAAATTCGATTGGGCCAAGTTCGGCTGGATCGGCTCGCCGGTTAAAAATTTCGAAGTGCTCACTATGCGCGCCGACACACCGTACAAAACCATCGAGGATATTCAGAAAGCTGCGCAGCCGCCGCGCTGCGGCACCACCGGCACCGGTGCCACCGGACATTACTTTCCAAAGTTTCTCGAGGACGCTCTGGGCGCCAAATTTCACCTGGTCCTCGGCTATCCCGGCAATCGCGATGTCGAGATCGCCATAGAAAGGGGTGAAGTCCACTGCTACGCGATCACTAAGGAAGCTTTCCT
Source organism: Binatia bacterium (assembly GCA_035693605.1). GTDB lineage: Bacteria > Desulfobacterota > Binatia > UBA9968 > UBA9968 > DP-20. Next base: position 2,273 of record DASSGE010000352.1, on the reverse strand, counting down.
GCGTGAGCCAGGCCGCGGCTGGCTCAAGAAAGGTTTTGTCCGCGCCCTGGTTCAAGGCGGACAAAAACGCGACCCGCTGTTCCCGGACACGCCGACCATATCTGAGCTCATGGAGAAACATAAAACTGCCGAAGCGATCAAACGCTTTGCCGCCGTGCTGCTCTCCGTCGGCGCCATCGGCCGGCCGTTGATCACCCCGCCGAATCTGCCGGCTGACCGCTTGGCCATCCTGCGCGACGGCTACGCGAAAATGATCAACGATCCGGAATTTCTCAGCGAGGCGAAAAAACGCGACTGGGAAGTCGAATACATCAGTGGACCGGAATTGGAAGCGATCGCTAAAAAATCGGTCAACCAGCCAAAGGATGTAATTGATCGACTGCGCAAGACGTTGCGCGACTAACGAATTGTCGAGCTTCCGCGCGGAACCCGATTCCCCGAGATTCGCTCATAGCTGTAGAAAATCTCCGTCGCCAATGTTAGGACCAATAAGTTTTCCAGCAACACGACAAAGGAAACGCCCATGCTCACACCCGTAAAGATCGACAACCGTATCGATGCCCATCTTGGCATTCCCGAAGGTATCGGCAAACGGCCGGTAATTATTCATATGCACGAACGCTACGGCATCGTGCAGCACACCTTGGATTTGGGCGAGAAGTACGTCAAAGCCGGCTATGTCACCATCGTGCCCGATTATTTCTCCCGCTTCACCGGCGACCGCAAGGCGCTCGCCGAGGGCAACGACCGCTGCGAACTCGACGACGAAATCGTTCTATCCGATACCGACGCGATCATGGATTATATGCGCACCGTGTCCCAAGCCGACACGAGCAAAGTCGCCATGTCGGGGGTTTGTCAGACCGGGCGTCAACCGATTTTAGTCGGCGCCAAGCGCGATTATCTTTGCGCCGCCGTGGTACTCTACGGCGCAGTTTATGACGCCGACTGGAAGTCGCATCCCATGCGCCCGGAATCCATCGAAACGTTGATGCAGAAAATGCAGTGCCCGCTCACCGGAGTGTTCGGCGAGCTCGACAATTTGATTCATCTCGACAACATCGTGCGCATGGCCACGGTGTTGGCGGCGGCCAAGAAAAGTTTCGGCATCCGGGTTTACCCCGATGCGCCGCATGGTTTTCTCAACGACACGATGCCCGGCCGTTACCGCCAGCTGCAGAGCGAGGCGGCATGGAATCAGATCGTATCGTTTTTGAAGTCGGTATTTGCCGGGGAATGGAAAAAGGATCGAGCGATCTGGCGCTTCGAGGCTGACAGCTCACTGGATTACGATTTCAGCACGATGAAACGCTGGGAATAGCCCGCGAAGCACGGGAATTTTCAATTCCAGATTACAGATTCCATATTTCCGACGCGGCGACAGCATGCGATTGTGACGATATGGAATATGAAATTTCGAATCGGTAATTCCGCTGTCGATCAGGGTTGACAGGGGACACTACGGCGCATACATTCGCGTCACCCGAGCCGAAGGAGCGTTTACGGCGAAACCAGAACAAGATGCGTTCGATGTGGTCTCCGTCGACGAGTCGAATCCGCTGACCACGAACAGGCTGTGGCAGCGCACCCGCGAGATTGTTTCAAACTGGCTCGGCGTCCTCGGCATCGTCGCCTTTTTCCTCGGCTGGGAGCTGTCGACTCGCCTTGAGATCATTAATCCATTCTACGTTCCACCGTTCAGCAAGATCATCGCTAAAGGTTACGAACTCTTCGCCACCGGGTCCATCTGGGAGCACATGTGGTTTAGTCTGACCAATTTTTTGATCGGCTTCGCCGTTTCGGTGGTTCTCGGTGTGGTCATGGGCGTGCCCATGGGTTGGTACCGGTCAGTGCACAAGACCTTCGATCCGCTCCTATCCGGCATCTATGCCACCCCGCTAATCGCCCTGTTGCCACTGATTATCATGATCTTCGGCTTGGGCTCGGTATCGAAAATCATCATGACTGTGCTCGCCGCCGTGTTCCCAATACTCATCAACACCATGGTCGGCATCGCCAACACCGACAACCGCTTGATTACTATGTCGCGGGCGTTCGGCGCCCGTGACAGCCAGATCTTCATGAAAGTGTCGCTCCCGGGTTCGCTGCCCTATATCGTCGCCGGCATGCGCGTCGCATTGGGCCGCGCGCTGGTATACATCGTCGTCGCCGAGCAATATGGCGCTGCCACCGGGCTCGGTTACCTCAGTTCAGTGGCCGCGCAGCGCTTTCAAATGGCGGCGATGTTTGTCCCCATAGTTATTATCGCCGGT
>DASSGE010000351.1:0-4988 GCA_035693605.1 Binatia bacterium | reverse complement strand
CGGACCCGACCAAATTTCCCAGTACCATCGCGCGGCCACGTTTGTCGACAAAATCCTCAAAGGCCGGACGCCTGCCGACCTTCCGGTGGAGCAACCGATGAAGTTCGAGCTGATCATCAATCTCAAGACAGCGAAGCAGATCGGCCTGACGATTCCGCCCAACGTGCTGGTGCGGGCCGATAGGGTAATTAAATGACAGCGATCAGCAGTCTGCGGTCAGGCGTCAGTTATAAACGGGAGCGGTCAAAATGAAGTCGACATCTGGTTTCTGGTTGCCGATCGCTGTCTTGCTGATATCTTTTTCTTCCACCAACGCGCAGCAGCCAACGAACATCCCACGACTCGGATATCTAACGGCCCCCGCCTTCTCCGCTCTCACGGCTGAACATGAGGCATTCTATCAGGGCCTGCGCGAGCTTGGCTACGTGGAAGGGAAAAACATTATTATCGAGCGGCGCTCCGCGCAGGCAAAACTCGATCGGCTCCCCGAGCTCGCCGCCGAGCTGGTGCGTCTCAAGGTAGACGTGATTGTCACCGCTGGCCCGGCACCGACTCGCGCCGCCAAGGGAGCCACTTCGACGATTCCCATTGTGATGGCATTCGATAATGATCCCGTTGGCAACGGGTTCGTCGCCACTCTGGCACGGCCGGGTGGAAACATCACTGGATTATCGACCTACGGTCCTGAGATAAGCGGTAAACGATTGGAGATTCTTAAGGAGACCGTCCCAAAGCTCTCCCACGTGGCCGTCTTCGGTACTTCGACCTTCCCCGGCACCGGAGCAAATTTAAAAGAAGTGGAACGCGCCGCCGCGGCGTTGAAGGTGAAGCTTCAATATCTGGACGTACTAAGTCCCAAGGATATTGGCGCCGCATTCCAGGTCGCAACCAAGGAACGCGCCGAAGCGATCCTTTTCCTGGGGAGCGTCGTCTACACTGATAAGCGAACGGAACTTGCAGAGCTCGCGGCAAAAAACCGGCTTCCGGCGAGTTACTCCCGATCGGATCATGTCGAAGACGGTGGCCTCATGTCCTACGGCTACATCCCTACCGATTTGTACCGGCGCACCGCGACGTTTGTGGATAAAATTTTGAAAGGCCGGACGCCCGCCGATCTGCCGGTCGAGCAGCCGACGAAGTTTGAGTTCATCATCAATCTGAAAGCGGCGAGGCAGATCGGTCTGACGATCCCGCCGATTGTGCTGGCGCGGGCGGATAAGGTAATAAAATAATTTTCGATTGGCGAATTGGGACTTTGGATTGGGGGACTAGGAAATGACCGGAGTACATCGAAATGCGAGCCGTTGGCTTCGATCCGGCAATTTAAAATCCAAAATCGCAAATCCAAAATGGGTAGGACTTTCAGTCCTCGCTTTTTCGCTCGGGGTAGGCGGGGTAACGACCCATGCCCAACCCAACTTCTTCCACGGCAAAACCATTCGCATCATCCGCGGCGGCCAGGCAGGGGATCTTTTCGATCTCTGGACGCGCCACATGGCGACTTATTTCGGCAAGTATATTCCCGGTCATCCGAGCGTCATGGTGCAAAACATGCCGGGCGCCGGCTCGGTCATCGCCGCCAACTACGTCTATAACCATGGCAAACCTGATGGGCTTACGATTGGCTCGCTCAGCCCCGGCATCTATATGGATCAGCTCGTCGGTCGCAAGGAAGTGCAATACGACTGGTCCAAGTTCACCTGGATCGGCACGCCGGAACAGATCGAGGCGGTGATCATTTTTCGCGCCGACAGTCCGATCAAAACCATCGACGACTTGCGCAAAGCCGCGGAGCCGCCGCGCTGCGGCTCAACCGGCACGGGCTCGACGACCTATCACATTCCCAAGCTGATCGAAGAGCTGTTCAGCGCCAAGATCATCGTCATCACCGGCTATCAGGGCGCGGGCGACATCGACGTCGCCTTGGAGCGCGGCGAGCTGCAATGCCGGCTCATCACAATCTCGTCGTTTTTCAGCCGCGAGCCGCATATGAGCTGGTTCAAAAAGGGTTTTGTGCGCGCGTTTGCCCAGACCGGGCGCAAGCGCGATGCGCTGTTACCCGATACGCCGACGCTTTACGAACTGTTGGACCGCTATAAAAACCGCGATGCCGACCGACGCTTAACGACGCTGGTCACCGCGCCCAATGAGTTTGGCCGTCCCTGGGTCGCACCACCTGGCATGGCGCCGGAGCGCGCCAAAACACTGCGTGATGGTTGGCTCAACACAATGAAGGATGCAGATCTCCTGACCGAAGCTAAAAAGCGCGGTTGGCCGGTGGAAGCGGTGGGTGGAGAGGAACTAGCGAAGTTAGCCAATGAAGTGATCGCGCAGCCGCCGGAAGTCATCGCGCGGCTGAAGAAGCTTCTAACGGAGTGAATAAAATCGTGAACAATAGCGACGCAAGAATCGGCTGGCTCGGACCAAGTCTGCCGACCAGTTCGCATATGAAGAAATTCCGCAACTTGGTTCCGCCTAACGTGGAAATTCTTTACGAACAGCTCATCCTTCACGGCGGCGTGTTGCAGGACGTGCAGGGAAAAACCGCACTGATCGTCAGCCACGCGCTTCAGTTCGCCGCGCGGGAAAAGCTTGATGGCGTGATCTTTCCCGGCGCGCCGCGCGAGGTTTACAACCCTGGTTTGTTCGCGGCGTTCTCGGCAGCGCTTAAGATTCCTGTGGCCACCGCACTGCGAGCTTCAGCGGCGGCGCTCAAAACGTTTCGCGCCAAGCAGGTTTTGCTGCTGACGCCGTTCGATCCGTCGCTCAATGAGCTGATCAGAAACTTCCTCGCCGGCTTCGCAATCACGGCGGTGTCTCCCAGCGAAACGCTTGGCCACTACACTGACGCTCTGAAGATGACCGCCGACGATGTTATCGCCTATGCGCGCCGGGCGATCGCCGAGCAAAGCCACGTCGACGCCATCTATTTTCAGGGTGCCGTGCTCGACCCGATGGACTGCCTAGAGCAGATGGAGCAGGAATTGAAATTACCGGTGATCGCCAGCAATCCGGCAATGAATTGGTTTATGCTTTCCAAGCTGGGAATCCAACACCCGCTCAAGGGCTTTGGCCAACTGCTGGCGAGTTGGCCAAAACTACCGGCAGACTGAATCCCATGCAAACGACTCTCGCTCTGGTGTTGCGCGCCGCGCTATTCATGACGCTTTCGAGCGCCGCATTCGCGCAAAGCGATTTTTATCGCGGCAAGACCATGACTTTCATCGTCAACATGGCGGCCGGCGATGCCAACGACTTATGGGCGCGCGCTTTGGCGCGCAATTTGGTGAAATACATTCCGGGGAATCCGAACATCCTGGCGCAAAACATGGCCGGCGGCGGCTCGATGATTTCGGCCAATTATCTCTACAGCGTCGCCAAGCCCGACGGCCTCACCATTGGACAAACCTCCGGCAGCCTCTATTTTCAGCAACTCACCGGCCGGCGCGAGGTCCAGTTCGACGGGCGCAAGTTCAGCTGGATCGGCTCCGCCGGCCAGGCCGAATCGTTGCTGATGATGCGCGCCGACGCCCCATATAAATCGATCGACGACATCCGCAGCGCCGGCGACCCGCCCAAGTGCTCGGCCACCGCGCCGGGATCGGGCACGCATATCAGCCTCAAAGTTTTGGAAGAGGCGCTGGGCGCGAAGTTTCGCATCGTCACCGGCTACAAGAGCGGCAGCGATCAAGACCTCGCCATCGAGCGCGGCGAAGTGCAATGCCGCGCGGTCACCGCGGCATCTTTCCTCGCCCGCGAGCCGTTTCTCACTTGGCAGAAAAAAAACTTCGTCCGCATTCTGGTGCAGAGCGGGCGCAAACGCAATCCGAAACTCGCCGAAACGCCAACGATCTACGAACTGATGGCGCGCTATCAAACGCCGGAGAGTAAACAGCGTCTCGTCGAGGTGCTGCTTGGCGCCGATCATTTCGGTCAGTATCTCGCCGTCGCGCCGCCAGCGACACCGGCCGAGCGTGTAAAGATTCTCCGCGAAGCCTACGCCCGAGCGATGAAAGACACCGACTTGATCGAAGAAGCGCGACGACGCAATTGGAGCATGGAAACCGTTCCCGGCGAAGAACTTGAGAAGATGGCGCAACAGGTCATCGATCAACCGCCGCAATTGATTGGACGAGTGAAAGATCTCTTGGGCGCCAATTAGTCCGCTGAATTGCAAGCGCAAGGTTACGAGCCATAACGCTTGCAAATAAAATTGGACAGGTCGATTTTATATCGAACGATTAAACCTTTTCGAACAGCTTAAACGTTTTGAACGCCTTGAGGTCAACATGATCCACGAAATCGTCATCCAGCATGTCGAACCGGAAAAACGCGACGAATACATCCAAGTGTTCGGCGACATTCTCAAGAAAGCCAACTATGCAGGCTCCCACGGCATCAAGTTTTTCACCAGTATCGAAGAACCGAGCCGAGTGATTCTTATGATCGAATGGGACAGCGTCGAGGCGCATACGCAGCACCGCGGCACGCCGGTGCATAACGCCATGCGCGAGGCGACGTCCAAGTACCAAACCGTCAAGAGCGAGGGCGCGCATTATGTCATGCATGCGGTGAAGTGACATAACGTGATCGTGTTCGTGGTCCGTGTCCGTCGAACACGGCTGAGTGTTTGACGGAGCATGGAACTTGTTTACGCACTTGCGGACGTGCCAATCTTGAGTTTCACACCCCATTCACTTACAGGAAGCAACCATGGATCAAAAAGAAAACGACATGATGACCCGCGTCGGCCCGGGAACCCCCGCCGGCGAAACTCTGCGGCGCTATTGGCTGCCGGTCAGTTTTTCCGACGAAATAAAATCCGACGAACCGAAGATCGTTCGCCGCTTGGGCGAAGACTTGTTAATTTTTCGCGATGAAAAGGGCCAGGTCGGATTGACCGAACCAACCTGTCCGCATCGCGGTACGTCACTGGAATATGGCTGGATCGAAGCCGGCGGCATCCGCTGCTGCTACCATGGCTGGCT
>DASSGE010000350.1:0-5108 GCA_035693605.1 Binatia bacterium | reverse complement strand
GCCGGTCTTCAAGTCGTTCTCGACTTGCGGAACCAGTTCGGTTTTAAACTGCTCAAGGGCGACAAGCTGCCGGCTTATGTTGACGCGCAGTTTATCGACGCGGCGAAGCGTCGATAAACTCGTTCAAAAGTTCAAACGTTCAAGGTTCAATTGGCGTGTGGGGCCGATTCTGACGTTGAACTTTTGAACCCTTGAACCTTGAACGAATCTTAATATCCAAACCCATAAAGTCTCGCGCAATTATCCCACAGTAATTTTCTCTTCATCTGGTCGGTGAAGGGCTGCTTCAAAAGACTCTCCACGGCGTGGGGATATTTAACGTCGAGGTGCGGATAATCAGTGGAAAAGACGATGTTGTCTTCGAGGCCGAACTCGGGGATGAACTTGGCGACGTGCTCGTCGCACTCCACCGCACCCCAGCATTGGCGCTGGAAATATTCCAGCGGCGTTAATTTCATCTGCGGATGCTCGGCAATGCCGGTGAGTTCGCCGTATTCCTCCATGCGCCAGAGCAGCCACGGCAGCCACGAGCAGTTGCCTTCGAGGTAGGCGACCTTGAGTTTTGGGAAGCGCTCCATCACGCCGCCGTAAATCATGTCGGTGCAAGCGAACATGTTGGCCATGGGAAACGACAGGGTGTTGAACATGGTGAAGCTCGGGATGAATTCCGACAGCGCCGGCTGCGGCAAATAAACCCTACCGGCTTCGTGAAAGCCGATGGGGATATTTAACTTCTGACATTCTTCCCAGAGCGGATCGTAGTAGGGATCGCTCCACATCCTGCCATTGACGTGATTGGGGCGCATGAGCACGCTTTTGAAGCCCAGCTCTTTGACGCAGCGCCGGGTTTCCTCGACCGCCGCCGAAATGTTGTGGGGCGCGACGATGCCGGCGCCGAACATGCGCTCGGGAGCGACCTTGCAGAAATCGAACATCCAGTCGTTGTAGGCTTTCGAAATAGCGGCGGCGAGATCGGGATCGAGGCCGTCGACGGCGAGAACGAACAGACCGCGGCTTGGATAGAGGATCGCGACATCGAGCCCTTCTTTGTCCATGGCGCGGACCTGCGCCACGTTGTCGAAGTTGCGCGCTTCTTCTTCCTGATAGCGTTCGTTTAAGATTTTTTCACGCAGCGGCCGCAGTTCGGGATTCGGCTTCGGCGTCGGACGCGGCATGGTTTTGCCTTCCACTTGCACACCGAGATCGCGTTTGAATCGGTTGGTGCCAATCGGTGCGCGGTCGAGATATTGTTTGTCGATATACTTCTGCCACAAATCGCAAGGTTCCATGACATGCATATCCGAATCCATCGCTTTGTAACCGTTCTTCATGATTTGCTCCCAGAAAAATCTCAGCCTTAGTCCATCGCATAACAAAGGGCCCGACGGGTGTCAATTTGGACGGCAAAGCATGAGCAAAAAACAGGCGCACATATCAGCGCTTGACAGTCAGACCGATTTCGCGGTACTCCCGCCCATCCAGTTCATAATCCGGGAGGTGACTACGATGATTCGAATAAAGAACTCGGCTGTCAATCTTCTGATCCTGACGGTGTTCTTTTTCGCTCCGGCGGGTGACGCGGCAGCGCAGGCGCGAACCAAGATCCGATATGCATTGGGGGATGTCATTTCCATCGACGAACTGCCGCTGTTGATTGCCGTGGAACGGGCCAAAGCGCGCGGCGTGGATGTTGAGATCACGGCATTCAAAAGCGAAGAGCTCGCGACTCAGGCCGTGATTAACGGTCAGGCTGACGTGGGGCAGGGCACACCGTATGCCGCACTCCAGAAAGTCACCGTACCGATCCGCTTTTTCGTCCAGCTGAGCGCGCTACAATTTTTCCCGATCGTTAACAAAGAGAGCTACAAGAGTTGGAAGGATCTCGACAACCAGGAGATTGCCGTTCAAGGGCGCGGCTCGGGTACCGAGGCGATCATGGTTCTCGCGGCCAAGCAGCACGGTATCAAGTTTAAGAGCATAAGTTATGTCCCCGGGTCGCAGGTGCGCGCCCTGGCGCTCTTGAAAGGCAATATCAAAGCTTCGATTCTCGACGCGCCGAACAAGAATATGGTGATGAAAGAGGCGCCCGACAAGTTCATCATTTTACCGCTGGGAAACGTGAAGGCGAGCGACGAGGCGCTCTTCGCCACCCGCGAGTTCATCGATAAGAACCAGGCGGGCATCAGGGTTTTCATCGAAGAGCTGGTCAGGGTGAACCGCGCCATCAACGCCAATCCAAAATCGGTTCTCGACGAGCGCAAAAAGCTTGGTTTGCTGAGCGATCTGCCGGCCAAGTTGGAAGGCGAGATTCTGCCGTACTTCGAAGAGGCCGTGCAAAACGGTGTATTCCCCAACGACGGCGGTGCCGCCGACGCGCCGCAGAACGATCTGGAGTTCTATAGTCTTTCGGGTTCGCTCAAAGGCGACAATCTCAAGGTCGAGGATTTTTGGTATCTGGCCCCGCTAAAAGCGGCGCTGGCGAACGTGAAGTGAAAAAAAACTTTGGACTGGAGTAATGGAGTGTTGGGGTGATGGGGTTCAAGAGCCTTACTCCATTACTCCATCATTCCATTTCTCCCTTCGTCTGGCAGTCGATCTCGTTCGCGCTTTTCTTCGGGGTGTGGGAGATTGCCGGACGCTGGCCGGTCAGTTTTTCATTTCCGCCATTCAGTAAAACGTTACTGGCGCTGTTGTCGATGATCGCCGACGGCAGTCTCGCCAAGGCCTATCTGTCTACACTCCAACCGCTTATCATCGGTATCGCTCTTGCCGGTGTCATCGGCATCGGCTTCGGTATCACGATGGGATTGTCCCGCTCCGTCGAGTGGTTCAGCCTGCCGATTTTCATCGTTCTTCAGGCAGCGCCCATGGCAGCCATTATCCCGTTGATCACGTACATGTACGGCATCGGTATCCTTTCAAAGGTGTTGGCCGTTGTTGTCTTGGCGGCGCCGGTGATCGTGATGAACTCCTACAAGGGCATCCGCAATACCAACCCGTCTTTGATCCAGATGTGCCGGGCATTTCTTGGGACCAAACGGCAGGAAATTTTGAAGATCGTCCTGCCCTACGCGGCGGCGTTGATTTTCGCCGGACTTAGATTGGGCGTGGCGATGGGATTCATCGGCATCGTGATTGCCGAGCTCCTGATCACGCCGACCGGCATCGGAGATCTGATTACCTATAACAGCTCGGTGGCCGATTACCCGCAAATGTTCGCTGCGATCGTTTCAATAATCATCGTCGCCGCCCTGACTATCCATGTGCTCGAACGGATCGAGCGCAGACTCTTTCCGCCGGAAATGCGAGGTCTTGAAAATGCCGGCTGATGCGATCGTCGAGGTCAAAGCCGTGAGCAAGGTTTATGAAACCGGCGTCGAAGCGCTCGCGGGCATCGACCTCGCACTGCCACGCGGCAAGTTGAGCACGCTCTTGGGGCCCAGCGGGTGCGGCAAGACCACACTGCTAAAAATTATCGCCGGGCTCATCCTACCCAGTAGCGGTGAGGTTTGGGTGAAAGGAAAAAAGGTCGATGGACCTGGAGCCGAGCGCGCGTTTGTCTTCCAGGACTTCGCCCTGCTGCCCTGGGCCAATGTGACGCGCAACGTCGCTTTCGGTCTGGAGCTACGCGGCTTGCCCAAGGAAGAACGCGATAAAATCGCGCGCAAACACATCGCTGAGGTGGGTCTGGAGCGTTTCGAAACCAGCTATCCACACCAGCTTTCCGGTGGCATGCGCCAGCGCGTCGGTCTTGCCCGCGCTCTTACCGTCGACGCCGATATCATCTTGATGGACGAGCCGTTCTCGTCGGTCGATGAACAGACCCGGCGCAAGTTTCAGGAAGAGCTTTTGGATCTGCTCCGCCATAGGAACAAAACCGTGATCTTCGTCACCCACAGTATCGAGGAAGCGGCCTACCTTTCCGATCAGATCATCCTGTTATCGCCGCGGCCCGGAACGATATCGAAGATTATTCATTCCGATATTCATCGAGAAGGCCGAAACCCCGACGAGATCCGCCGGGACAAGAACTATTTAGATACCGTAGATGACATATGGCAGATCCTGAAGCAGTATGTGTAGCAGCGCTCGGCAGTGCTTTTAGAGCCTTGTGATCTCATATGATTTTGTTCGGCAAACGCATCCCGATCCTTTTCTCACTGGTGATTTGGTTTGTGATCTGGGAGATTGTCGGCCGCGCCAAGCTGTCGACCATCGTGCCGCCATTTTCCGGTGTGATCACCGCAGGAATTACCATTATCCCGACGGCGAAGTTCGGCGCGGCGGTAGGGATCTCGTTACGCTCTTTTGCGCTCGGCATGGCGCTGGCGCTGCTCGTGGGCATTCCCATCGGCTTATTGATGGCTAGGGTAGCCAGTGTGGGCAAGATCCTCGGCCTGTGGGTCAATATCTTCATCAGCGCGCCCATCTCGGCGCTGGTGCCCGTCCTGATGGCGCTGATTGGCATTGGCGAGTCGACCGTGGTCGTCACAGTGTTTCTCTTCGCGGTCTTTGTGATCATTCTCGACACCCGGGTGGGCTTGCAGCAGGCGGACCGATCGTTAGTCGAAATGGCGCGTTGCTTCGGCGCCACGCGCCGGCAACTGTACACTAAAATTCTCTTCTTGAGCGCCTTGCCGGAGATTCTCGCCGGAATAAGATTGGGCGTGATCCGCGGCGTCAAGGGTGTGGTGATCGGCCAGCTGCTAGTAGCCATCATCGGCGTGGGAGAATTGTTCGAGCTCTATTCACAACATTTTCTCATGGAGGAGTTTTGGGCGCTGGTGATCATCGTGTTTTTTTTCGCTTTCGCGGTCTCGGAATCGGTCGCCTATTTTGAGCGCCGCGTCGAATATTACGCCAGCGCGCGTTAGACGGCGCGGCAGCCGCACTGGCATCGCAACATCTCTTGCAAAGACGCAAAGACGCCAGGTTTGGAAACCTGTCATTTCGACCAAAGGGAGAAATTTTCTCTTAGATCCCTCGCATTCGCTCGGGATGACGGACGCCGGTCGGTCACTTTGCGCTCTAGCGCCTTTGCGGAATAAATTCCTCGGTTCTAATTTCCCCAGATATCCGCGGCGACCTGTTGAATTAGTTCCAGCTTG
>DASSGE010000349.1:0-2516 GCA_035693605.1 Binatia bacterium | reverse complement strand
GGATAACGTCCACAAAATCATCGCCACCGGCTGTTGCCGTGTATTCGCGGATCTTTCCGAGTTGCCCATGGACTATGCTCGATTTGGCTTGGTCGTGCCCACGGCATCGATCAAAACCCAGCGCGACCTGATTCGCCGGCTTTTGATGGCCTTCACCGAGGGTATTTATGTTTACAAAACCAAACCGAAACTGGGCATGGCGGTCATCGAAGAGGGCGGCGTCAAAGATCCAGTGATCGTCAAGGAACTCTACGACCGCATCGCCAAAAGCCTGCGCGAGTTTCCGGTGCCGGAAGAAAGCGGCGTGCAAGGCGCTCTCGACTCGCTTACCCATCCCAACGCGAAGACCACCAAACCGGCGAGCATCATGGATGCCAGCCTGATGGAAGAAATCAGAAAGTCGGGGTTCATCGACAAACTCTACGGCCGGCCGCCACGAAACGAAAAATAACCCTATAATTTAAGCGAGGCTGCCGTGGCGCGCCAGCCTGCTTCGTTTTCACCGGGAACCATCGGGAAATAATAACTCACCCGGTCGAGCAGTCCTGAATATTTTTGTCGCAACAGCGCCGGTAGATCAGCCCAGCGCCCGCGTAACGCAAAGCGCTCAAGCATCTCGTCGGTAATTAACGTTGGCATTGCAGACCATTCGCCGCGTGCGGCCCGCGCTTTGAGTTGATCCGCCACGTCACTCCAACCTTCAACTTCGAAGACCGGCCGGTACGGCGGTGTGCTGGCGTAGAACGCGATCTGCTCGCGCACGTCGGCTTCATACTTGAGCGCCTGCTCTGCATCATCTGTGGGAATTACGAAAATACTGCTCGACAACTCGATCGCCGCTCGCGCCCGGCCCGATTTCGCCAACCCGATCTCGATATTCGGCAGGATCCGCTGCTGCAGATAACGCGTCGTGTGCAGCGGGTGAACGTGGAAACCGTCGCAGAGTTCGCCGGCCAACTCGCACATACCGCGATTGACGCCGGCGATAAAAATCGGAATGCTCGCGTATTCATGCGGCGCTGGGCTAAAGAACGGCGTCATCAAAGTCAGCTTGTAGAACTCGCCCTGGTAATGGAGCCGAGTCTGATGCTGCCAACTGCCCCACACGGCGCGCAGCGCGAAGATGTAATCGCGCATTTTAGCCACCGGCCGTTCCCACTTGATACCGAAGCGCCGTTCGTTGTGCCCTTTGACCTGCGTGCCGAGGCCAAGAATGAATCGGCCCTTTGAATAGCGCGCCAGATCCCAGGCGATCTGCGCCGTGATCGTCGGACTGCGCGGGAAGGCGACGGCAATGCTCGTGCCCAGACTCAACCGCGCGCTATGTTCCGCCGCCAGCACCAGCGGCAAATATGGCTCATGGGAAGTCTCGAAGGTCCAGATACCGTCGAAACCCACCGCATCGGCAAAGCGCGCCAACGCGGGCATCTGGCTAAGGTCATGAACCAACAAGCTCACGTCGAATTTCATGGCAGAAATTTATTAACTTCAAACGATAGTGGCAGCACACAAATTCGCCGTGGAATTCCTGCCCCCTCGCCCACGAAAGTGGGAGAGGGTTGGGTTGAGGGCCAAGACCACATAGAATCGGCACCAATTCAACACGAACGATTTTCCTATTCGCAAGTTGCCGCGAAACTATGCGAAGCCAAGAAAGCTGTCAACCAAGCGGCCGGGGAGATGTTGAGTTGGCAACCTCTTTCGGCCATATTCGAGCGCAGCCGTGCCATTCGCCACTCATTCAGCGCCGATCGGAAAAGGAGCTTTGAGATCGATGTTGAGATCAACAAAGAGAATTACGATTACTGCCATCGCGCTGGCCATGGCATTCCTGCTTCTCCCCACCCAGTCGCGCTCTCAAGACAAACCCGCGCCAGAAAAAGTCCGCGCCGCCATCGCCACCAGCTCCCTGGCCTTCCTCGTGCCGTTCGTCGCCAAGGACCGCGGCTTTTATCTTAAATATGGCTCGGACGTCGAGCTGATCGTCATGCGTCCCAACATCGCCATGGCCGCCCTCCTCGGCGGCGACATCGATTATGCCGAGTTGATTGGCTCGGTCATACGCTCGGCGGCGCGCAATTTGCCGATGCGAGCGATTTCGACCGGTATCAAAGCGCCGTTTTTCAGCGTTATCGGCCAGAATAGATTCAAGAGCATCAAAGACTTGAAAGGCGCGGTCATCGGCCTCACCTCCATCGCCGGCACCAACCACATCAGCGTGCGCATGACGCTAAAACAGTTTGGTCTCGACATTGACAAGCATGTAAAGATCCTGGCTATCGGCGACGAGAGATTAGTATACGACACGTTTAAACTCGGACGGGTTGACGCGGTCGCGCTCGCGCCGCCGTTCTCCGTGCAGCTCAAACGCGAGGGCTATCCGGTCCTGGCCCAGACCTCCGACTACGTTGTGATTCCGTTCTCCGGCCTCGGCGCGACGCTGGACAAAATAAGAACCAACCGCGCCCAGATCAAACGCATGCTCAAGGCCGAGATCGAAGCGCTTCGCTTCATTC
>DASSGE010000348.1:0-6845 GCA_035693605.1 Binatia bacterium | reverse complement strand
GGTAGCGGCCACTGCTTGAAGAAGTCCCTATCGGGATTCTTGAAACCGTATGTCCTTCGAAAACCTCAGGCGATACTTGAGACGATTCGTCACTCTGGCGCAGTCGTGTGTGATGCGTTGGAAAACGATATCTACGTTTTGAAGTAGGGATGGACGCTAGTTCTCAACCGTCTGACACAAAGTGTGGAATTCTGCCCGGAAGGCTCCGAGGCAGGGTCTGCGCCGGAATGACAACGACTTCTTTCAGCGGGCGAAATCAGAACTTCGCGAATTGTAGCCGCGGGTTTTGAATTGATGTTTTGGTTTCGTTCCGCGCAGCAGTTTCGTGGTTGCGGCGCGGCAATATCGGCGACAATGTAGTCCGTTCACATCCTTACCAGCCCACCGCCGCGCTACTGCATCACCTGGTCCAAAATCACATCGGCATTTTTCGCTCCCACCTCCGCAGGATTCTTCGTGTATTCGCCAGTCAAATCACCGGCGCCGCGGGTGCTGGGATTGCCGTCTTTGTCCAAGCGCACGGAGATATTGATTTTGCCACTGAAAGGTGTGCCTTGCATCATGACGTTTTCCTGACTGAGGGAGTAGCTTAGCGGAAACGCCGGTTTGTCGATTTTCTTGACGGCGAGCGGCGGTCCGCCTGGGCCGCCGGCCGGGCGGGCAATGATAAACAATGCGGCGTTGGGGTCGATCTTCGCTTTGAGCTTGGCATCGATTGCAATGGTGCCCGAGATCGTCTGGCCCGATGATGCGACGATTGCCGGTTTCGCCGCGGTAACTGAACCGCCAGTGGCCGGAATCTCGGCTAGGATTTTGGCGACTTCGTTGCGCTCGTCGCCGGGCGGCACCATCACCAACAGCCTTTCGAAAATCCCCCGGGCGCCGGCGAAATCTTTTTTATCTTGGTACAGCACCATGCCTTTGCCCCACAGCGCCATGGGTAAATTAGGCGCGCGCGATAGCGCTTTTTCAAAGGCCATCAGCGCGCCGTCGCCATGACCGGCCTGCATCAGAATAAATCCCATGTAGCTATGCGCCTCGGGATTGGTCGCGTCGGCAGCCAAGACTCTTTTGAATGCCTCGATGGCTTTGGGATAGTCCTGGCGGTCAAACGCTTGCTTGCCTTCGGCCAGGGCCGCGCCGGTCTCGCCCGTGACCGGGCTTGTGCCGGTCATGAAGCCTCCCGTCATCGTGTCGCCTTCACCCTGGCGTGGACGGATCGACTGCGTCAGCATGACTCCCAGAATAAGACCGAAGAGCATGAGAAATATTCCGCCACTAACCAGCTGCCAGCGCTTGAAACGGTTGTGCGCCCCCGAGTCAAGCGGCGCTTTGGCTTTTTTCTCCTGCGATTTAGCCTTAACTTCGACCGGCAGGGATCCCAGTTGCTGCATGACCAACCCGGCCTTGCTTTCAACGTCACGTTTGAGCCCGGCGTAGTCCGACTCGGACAGCTTGCCTGACTGGAAATCGAACTCGAGTTCACTCAACTCGTCGCGCAATCGGCCGCGCTCACGCAGCAGTTGGGCGCGCTCGGTCTCATCTTCGATATCCGGTAAGACAAAATCGTGGCGCAGAGCATCGGACTGCGCTTGGCTCTCCCCGCGTGGAGCCGGCAACGTGTCGGCCTGGCGCTTTTTCGCCGTCCAGCGGCGGATAAACCAGAGCGCCGCAAGCACGCCGACGCCGAGCACGACATAGGGCAGAATCCACAAAAGTGCGCTGAAGCCGGTGGTCTTGGGGCGGAGCAAAACCCATTCGCCGTATTTGGAAACGAAAAACTCTTTGATCTCGTCGCTGGTTTTTCCCGCTTGCACTTGCTCGCGAACGATGGCGCGCATCTGCTGAGCCATCTCGGACGGCGAATCGGCAACCGAAAGATTTTGGCAGACGACACAGCGCAGCTCGGTAGCGATCTCCCGGGTGCGATCGTCGATGTCAGCGGGAGCGGCGGCGTTGAGCGTCGCAGCGGCCAGCAGCAAGAGCGCCTTAACAACTGACAAGTTAAAATAGCGCATCACTGTCAGCGCACCCCCTGATAATCACCACGGCCTTCCTGGGCGCTGGCGATGCCTTGGGCGGCTTCTTCGAGCTTGGTCAACACCAAGGCCGCGCGAATACCGCCGACATGCTTATAAGTGATGCGGCCTTGGGGGTCGATGAAAAAACTTTCCGGGATGCCCCAAGTGCCGTAGTCGACACCGATCTTACCGGACTCGTCGCGCCCGTTGGGATAGCTGATGTTGAATTCCTGCAGGAATGCTTTGGCATTCTCATCGAGATCTTGCAGCGCCACGCCGAGAAAGATCATATTTTTGTCTCTGACCTTTTGCCAGGCGGCTTCGAGGTCTTTGGCCTCGGCACGACAGGGCTCGCACCAGGATGCCCAAAAGTTTAAAAACACCGCCTTGCCGCGGAAATCTTCCAAGGTGACTTTCTTGCCGTCGTACAGCGTGACGGTAAATGGGGTCGCCGGTTTGGCCAACAGCGGCGACTTGATGTACTTGGCGTCCCGGGTAAAGCCCCAGGCCAGCAGCGCTAAAATGGGCCCGATGACGAGCAGGGTGATGATCAAGCGTCGGAGCGGCATTAGGCGACCTCGCCGGAGATAGCGAATGGATAATCGCGAATGGATAATCCAGGAACGGTATTCGACACTGACCGATTCATTGTTGGACTTCTTGGGGTTTTAACTTGCCCATGGGCAGCAGGCAGATGATCGTGCCGAAAGCGATGACGAAGCCGCCGATCCACATCCAGATCACCAGCGGGCGGACCAGAACCTTGAGCGTCGCTTGATTGCGGTTTACTTCACTGAAGCCGGAGAGGATCAGATAGATGTCTTCGCTCAAGCTGCTCTGATGCACGGCGCGGCCGACCGGCGACTGCTGGGTCGGGAAGAATTTCAGCGCCGGGGTAACCACGCCTTCGTCGCGGCCGTTATGAAATACGCGAAACGAGCCCTCGACACGGAAATGGGTTGGCTGCTGAGAGCCATTGAGGCCTTCGAATTGAATTTTGTAGTTGCCGATGTCGAGTGCTTGATTGACCGCCATAGTGGCGTCCTTTTCAATGCTATAAGTCATGGAGCCGGCGATGCCCATCATGATCAGGACCACGCCCAAGTGAACCACCAGACCACCGTAGCGCCGTTGGTTACGCCGCGTCAGGGTGATCAAGCCGCGCAGGATGTTTTCGCCGGCGATGCGCTTGCGCGCGCGCAGCGCCAATGCGGTGTCGTAAACGATGGTCGCAACGACAAAAGCGAGTAGGGTGAAGCCCAACAGCGGCAAAAATTCTTTGATCTTCCAGAAAAACAGAAAAAGACCGAAACCGAGGGAAGCGGCGGCGGGCCAGAGAAAGTTGCGTTTCAGATTGTCCCAGGAGGCACGGCGCCAAGCGATAATCGGCCCGACGCCCATCAAAAAAACTAAAAACAGGAATAACGGCACGGTGACGGTGTTGAAGTAAGGGGCGCCGACGCTCACCTGCGCGCCGGCAACGGCCTCAGAGATCAACGGAAAGATCGTGCCGAGAAAGATCGTGAATAGGGCGGAAACCAGGACGATGTTGTTGAGCAGGAACGCCGACTCGCGGCTGACCATGGAGTCGAGTTCGGGCTGTTCTTTCAGGAGATCGGCCCGGTAGGCAAGCAGACCGAAGGAGCCCAATAGGATGACCGCCAAAAAGCCGAGAAAAAATATCCCGACCGG
The DNA here is from genome assembly GCA_035693605.1 of Binatia bacterium. Lineage (GTDB taxonomy): Bacteria > Desulfobacterota > Binatia > UBA9968 > UBA9968 > DP-20. The sequence continues at coordinate 3,132 of DASSGE010000348.1, read as the reverse complement.
TCCGGAGGAAAATGCGTGGATCGATGAAATGATGCCCGAGCGGGTGAGAAATGTACCGAAGATCGTCAAGCTGAAGGCGACGATGATCAGCGACAGGTTCCATACTTTGAGCATGCGCCGGCGCTCTTGCACCTGGATCGAATGCAAGAAAGCGGTGGCGGGCAGCCAGGGCATAAAGGCGGCATTCTCTACCGGATCCCAGGCCCAGTAGCCGCCCCAGCCGAGAACATGATAGGACCACCAAGCGCCGACGAGATTACCGGCGGTGAGAAAGAACCAAGCGGTAATAGTCCAGCGGCGCGTGCTAACGATCCAGGCCTCGTCGAGCTTGCCGACGATCAGTGCAGCCATGGCAAAAGCAAAGGGAACGGTGAGACCGACAAACCCGGTATAGAGCAGCGGCGGATGGGTCATCATATTGGCGTCTTCGAGCAGCGGGTTCAAACCGCGGCCGTCGAGGGGGACCGGCACGATGGTCTCAAAGGGGTTGGACAAAAATCCGATCACGCCGAGAAAGAACGCCGAGACGATGGAAAAAATCATGATCACCCAGGGCATCATCTCATGGTGCCGGTTGCGATAGACCCAAGCGACGATTCCGGCGAAGATGATTAGGATCCATTCCCAGAGCAAAAGCGACCCTTCGAGGGCGCCCCAAAGACCTGTGATGCGGTAATAGACCGGCGTTGCCCGAGTGGTGTTGAAGGCGACGTACTTGATCGAAAAGTCGGTGGTCACCAGACCGTACATAAGCGCCGCGGCGGCGATGGTGACGAGGACGAATTGGCCGAGGATCGAATAGCTGGCGACAACGCGAAACCGTTCTGCTGCTGCGCGCGCCGCCACGATTGGACTCAAGATCCCGATCAGCGCTGCTACGAAAGCCAGGAGGATTGCGCTGTGGCCCAAACTCGCAGTCACTTGGTGCCGGTTTCCTTGCCGGGAACAAAGCTCGTTGCCGCGGTTTTGCCATCTGCGTGAGGGCTATAGTCTTCGGCGTGTTTGGCCATGATGGTTGTGGCGTGAAACACGCCGTCGTTTTCGACCCGCCCTTCGACTACGGCGCCTTTGCCTTCGACGAACAGATCGGGCGGTACGCCTTTGAAATAGACCGGGAAGCTGGTGTTGCCGTCGGTAATTTGAAATTTATAGGTGAGATTCTGCAAGTCTTTTTCCATCGAGCCTTTGACCACCATGCCGCCCATGCGGACAAACTTGCCTTGCATCGATTTTTCTTCGGCGCGCAGTTCCGATGGCATTTTAAAATAGACCAGCGCCTGCTGCATGCCGCCGTAGATAATGTAGGCGAGCGCGGCGAGGATGACGGCACCGCCAATGAAGAATCGTTTAGTTTTTGTCATGGCTGGTGGTCGCCTCCGACGACCTTAACTGGTTGAGCTCGGTTTCAGCGGCGCGATAGCGGCGCTTCAACAAGAACCAATACACGACGATGACGCCGCAAACAATTCCGTAAGCGAGCGACACATAACCCCAGGGTCCCATCAGACTCCTCGCTCCAGGCGCAGGGCCTTGATCTCTTGGCGCATCTCGCCAACGCGATATCGCAGCGACAACAAATAGAAATACAGCAGGACAAAGCCGACAAAGCTAATCGCCAGGGCGGTCAGCATAGCGGGGTGGACATTCTCCCAAGGAGCTTTATCTGGGCGCAGGATCGACGGCGGTTGGTGCAGCGTGCGCCACCAGTAGACCGACATGTGAATCAGCGGGATATCGAGAAATCCGATTATTCCCAAGATCGCCGCCGCCGAGGCGGCGCGCTGCTCGTCGTAGATGGAGGAGCGCAGCATCAAATAGCCGGTATATATGAGCAACAGGATTGCGGTTAAAGTCAGGCGGGCATCCCACGTCCACCAAACCCCCCAGGTCGGTTTGCCCCAGATGGAACCTTCGATGATGGTGAGAGCGGTAAACAGTACGCCCAATTCAGCGGCGGCATGGGCGAGCAGATCGTCCTTGCGCTCGCGCTTCCACAGATACATGCCGCTGCCGATAAAAACCAAAAAGTAAGATAGATAAGCGGTCAGTATGCTCGGCAGGTGGAGATACATGATGCGCTGGACTTCACCTTGATAGGCATCGGGAGGCGCCACCAGCAAACTCCAGCACAGCCCGGCGAGGACGGCAATTAGAGCCAGGCCGCCGAGTATGCCTTTGCGTTGTTTTACCGCGTTCATGGATCGCGCCATGGTTAGCTTTCAATCACCCAATCGAAAATCAACACGCCGAGGGTTAAAAAGATAACGTCGAAGCCGATCAGCAGCCGTAGCCAAACTGTCGCATCGCCGAAGCTGCCGGTCTTGAGGACCGTTTCCATGCAGCGGATCGTTGCGAGGATTACCGGAATCATCAAGGGAAACAACACCAGCGGCAACAGCAACTCGCGCGCTCTGGCGCCCAAGGTAATCGCTGCCGTGATCGTGCCGAGCACACAAAAGCCCACAGTGCCTAGTAAAGTTACCAAAAAGAGTTGCGGTAGCAAGTTCCAGCCGGACAAATTGAACAAGATCCAAAACAATGGAATCACAACGACTTCCACCGTGAGCATAAGACTGAGATTGAAAGCGGTTTTAGCCACGAACAACGCGCCGCGATCGAGCGGCGACAGCAGCAAGGCATCAAGGCAGTGATTATCGCGCTCGGCTTGGAATAGTTGTGCCAAGCCCAAAGTGCCGGTGAAGAGAAACGCCAACCAGAGGAGCGCGGGAGCCAGCTCGGTGACTTTGTCCGGCGCCATATCGAAGGCGAAGTGGAACACGAACAGCAGCAGCGTGCCGAAAAAGAACATGGTCAGCAAGCTGTCGCGGCGGCGCAACTCCAACAGTAGATCCTTCCGCAACAGCAGATAAGCTTGCTTGAGAAGCGTCATAAGCCGCCACGCGGTAAGAAATCCCCGAACGCCTGGTCGAATGCCGGCCACGGCGTCTGCTTCAGCTGGTCGAACTGCAGCCGGCCTTGGTGCAAGACCAGTGCGCGGCCGCACAGATCGAGAACACGCGCAACATGGTGTGAAGCCACGATCACGATATGACCTTTGGCACAATGCCCGCGCAAAAACCTTTCCAACAAGTCAACGCCGTTGCCGTCGAGCACGCCGTAGGGTTCGTCGAG
>DASSGE010000347.1:0-3316 GCA_035693605.1 Binatia bacterium | reverse complement strand
AGCCTGTCCGACCAACGCGTTCATTGGCCCCTACGTTCTCGATGCGCGCCGCTGTATATCTTATCTAACCATCGAGCTCAAAGGTGCCGTGCCGCGCCATCTCAGGCCGCTCATGGGAAATCATATTTTCGGCTGCGATATTTGCCAGGAAGTTTGCCCGTACAATGTCAAAGCGCAGGCAACCGCCGAAGCGGCGTTCGGTCCGCGCTCAGGTCTCTTGGCACCGCAACTGATCCCGCTGCTGTCGTTGACCGACGCCGATTTCCGCCAACGCTTTCGCGGTAGTCCTATCCGACGCGCCAAACGTAGAGGCTTCTTGCGCAATGTCGCCGTCGCGCTCGGCAATTTGAAATCGCAGGAAGCGGTGCCGGGGTTGGTTAATGCACTCGACGATGCCGAGCCGTTGGTGCGCGGCCATGCCGCGTGGGCGCTGGGCGAGATAGGTTCCCAGGCCGCGGTCGACGCGTTGCAGCGTCGTTTGCAGATTGAAACCGACGATGAAGTGCATGAGGAGATCGCCGCGGCGATCACGAGGGTGAACAGCGAAATCCCGGTTTAGTCGAGCTTTTTTTGAATTGCCGCCTCCACCGCGTCTAAAAGGATTTTCGGAATTCGTTTCACCTGCCCTTCGCGATCGATGCAGACATGTTTAGTCGATCCGGTGGCAAGAAGAACACGGCCGGCTTGGCGGAAAATTTTGTATTCAAATAGCAGATAGACCCGGCTTAGCTCGGCCAGCGCCGTGGCGATCTCGACGACATCATCGTAGCGCGCCGACTGGGCATAGCGACAGGTGACTTCGGCCACCGGAAAGTGGAAGCCGGCAGCTTCGATATTCGCGTAGGGTAATCCGATCTGGCGCAAAAACTCCGACCGACCACGTTCGAACCAACGTAGATAATTGGCGTAGTAGACCACGCCCATTTGATCGGTGTCGCCGTAGATTACGCGATAATTCGTGGTGTTGATTAAGTTTGTCGTCATGGAAACGAAAAATAGTTCTTTTTGCTCCGTTTCACAAAGCTGAGTTGCCGCCGTCGCCTTGACAATTCGAATGAAAGTATGTTTTAAGCTGAAGAAATCGCAACGATTTTCTCGATAGTAAATTTGATTTTGGGCTTGAGGAGGATAGGAATGAATAAGTTAGTTCAATGTGCATCTTGGTCTGGCGGGGCGGTGCTGGCGAGCTTGATAATGCTTGCCTGCAGCTCGGTGGACGAGAAACCGGCCGCACCCGCGGCAAAACCGGCAGCGGCCGCACCGGCGGCGAAACCGCCCGCGGCGGCACCCGCTCCGGCGCCTGCAAAGACCGACGCCGCGGAAAAAACCGAGGCGGTGAAGGCGACCAAGACCAAAGCCGTTGAAGTTGAAGGCGTTATCAGCGCTGTCGGCCAACGAACAATCACCTTCCAGATGGAGCGCAAAGGTAAGATCCGCGAAGAAGTCGTCGGTGTCGACGACAAAACCAAGATCGAAAAAGGTGGCGCGAACGTGAAACTGAGCGATCTGGCAGCCACAGATAAAGGGATGATCAATTACGAACCGGACGCCTATACGCCGGCGATCGGGATCAAGATCACGGGCAAGGGCGAGATTAAAAAAGTCGGCGGCGACGACTAACTGCGATAGCGGTCGGCGCGGTCGCCGCCGATCACCTCGATCTCGACAGCCTGGTCATCGCGAATCACTCGAAACAAGATCCGTTCTCCCGGACGTTTTTTCCACATCTCGTGGTAAAGCTCCTGGCGGGAACGGATCTTGTTGTTTTCCACGGATAAAATTACATCGCCGGCCTTGAGGCCGCACTTGGCTGCCGGTCCGTTGCCGGTGACATTGCCGATCACCACCAAACCGGCGACGCCTTGAGTGTAGATTCCTAACCAAGGCCGCCGCGGCCTGCTGCGCACCTGGCCGTACTGTTTGAGTTCTTGCTCGTAAGTTCGATAATAATCCACCGGTATCGCCATCGTGAACTTGCCGACCTCATTCAAGTTGAGTGAGACAATACCGGCGAGTTCACCATGAAAGTTGGCCAACGTGCCGCCGCCGAAACCGGGATTGAACGCAGTGACGCGGATCGACTTATCGATCATGTATTCCCATTCACCGTCATACCCCGCCAACGAGCTCACATAACCGCCGCTGACACGGCGGCCGTTTTTGCCACTACTGGCGATCATGACCACGGCTTGACCGAGGACGATCGAGTCTGGCGCCGCCAATTTCAGAAAGGGGAGATCGCGTCCGGGGATTTTGACCAGCGACAGCCCGGATTCTTGGTCTTGTGCGACGACTTGTCCGGGATATTCTTCGCCATCGGATAAGGTGACGGTGATCGACGTGGCGCCGATCGTGACGTAATGAACGGTAAGGATATATCCACTGGGATCTATAATCGTGCCGGAACCGACCCGTTCGGCGCCGAGATTTCGCGCCGACGGGTGGCTCTCCGGTATGGTCACTGCGAGATCAACCGTCGCCGGTAAGATCGAATGAATCAATCCGATATGGCCGTTCAAAGTACTGCTCCTTCATTGGACATGCTCGCTAAGCTAGTCCGAAACTCAGGTTTTGTATAGAGCCGGCCTTGCCAAGCGTCGCGACTTATCAATTGGCGATGGATTGTGTTGTGCATGCCGCGCTTGTCGACGGACCAGGCCGGCGCAACTGTGATGCTGCGTTGAGCTTCGGCGGAGAGCCGGTGCATAACGGTCTCAGGATTTAACCGTTCGAGAAAGTCCACAACCAACGCGGCGTAGTCATTTTGGCTGAATAGCGGTACGGCACCGGCATGATAATATTTTTCCAGGACAGTATTTTTCAGGACATGAAGATTATGGAGCTTCACGCCATCGATGCCGAGCCGGTTAAAAAAATCGGCGGTTTCAAGCATCTCTTCGCGGCTTTCACCGGGAAATCCCAAGATCAAATGCGTGCATATTCGCAGCCCGTAGGCTCGGGCGCGCTCGACGGCATCAATAAATTGCGCCAGATTGTGACCGCGATTTATCCAACGCAAAGTCCGGTCACGCATTGATTCCAGTCCGATCTCGAGCCAGAGATATGTGTGCTGCGCTAACCGAGCTAATAGATCAAGGGTCTCATCGGTTAAACAGTCCGGTCGTGTCGCTACAGAGAGGCCGACGACGCCGGGGAAGGCCAATGCTTCGCGATAGAGTTGTTCCAAGCGGTCAGCCGAATCGTAGGTATTAGTATAACTCTGAAAGTAGGCGATGAAACGTTCGGCATTATGGCGCCGGCGGATTGCTGCCGCGCCTTGTTCGAGCTGCTCAGTGACCGACATACGCGGCCGATA
>DASSGE010000346.1:0-3512 GCA_035693605.1 Binatia bacterium | reverse complement strand
GTCGACATCGCGTTCTCCACGATTGATCAACTCCTTTGCCAAATCTCGGTAGTCCAACGCCCCTGTCGAGGTTGGATCGTATATGCAAATCGGTTTGCCGTAGCTGGGGCTTTCGCTGAGCCTGACATTGCGGCGGACGATAGCGTTAAACAGTTTGTCGGGAAAGTGAGAGCGAATTTCTTCCAGCACCTGGTGCGAGAGCCGGTTGCGGCTATCGAACATAGTGATAATGATTCCCTCCAAGTGCAACGCCGGATTCAAAGCTTTTTGAACCAGATTCATGGTTTCCAGAATCGCGCTCAACCCCTCAAGAGCGTAATACTCGCTTTGAATTGGAATCAAGAGCGAGTCTGCCGCCGTCAATGCATTGAGCGTGAGTAATCCCAGTGATGGCGGACAATCGAGCAGCACGTAATCATAATGCGCGACCACTGCGGCCAGCGCATCTTTTAGGCGATACTCGCGCCGATCGGCGCCGACGAGCTCGACCTCGGCGCCGACGAGGTCCTTTGTTGCAGGAATCAGAAGTAGCTCCGGAATTTCGGTCTGGCACAGCACCTCACCGACAAATCGCGTCCCGTCCAAGACGTGGTATAAACTAGCAGTTATCTGTCCGCGGTCGACCCCAAGTCCGGTAGTGCTATTACCCTGCGGATCGATGTCGACCAACAGTGTGCGCTTTGATTCAAGCGCCAAGCACGCGGCTAGGTTTATTGTCGTCGTGGTCTTACCTACGCCGCCCTTTTGATTTGCTATGGCGATTATTTTACTCACAAAAAATCTATATATTTCAATAAGTTAGATATGCGTCGGCGTCGTAACCATTAATATCACAAAGCTTCACGATTGCAAAGCAATTATCGCCGTTTCACGTGAAACACGAACCGCACGATTCGAGACGAATCATAAGCTACCTCTAAAGCCGCGTAAGACGACGGTAATTCCCGCAAGGGCGGCATTTTTCATTTCAACAAACGGCAAAAAAATGGCAGGGTCGACTGGGCAGGCTGCGCCCGAAGTCTTAATAAACAGGCGTTGAACGGATGTGCTGATATTCTGCCGGGGGCCGACGGCGAAAGATTTAACAACACGTTAAGCGGTCTTCTGCTTCTTGAGATAGAAAGACAGCAAAGTCATGGCAGCCGGCGTGATACCGGGTATTCTTGAGGCTTGCCCCAGCGACCGAGGTCTGATTCGGATTAATTTTTCACATACCTCACGCGAGATACCGCTGATCTGCGAATAGTCGACATCGTCCGGCAGCCTCACATTTTCCATCTTCTTAAATTTTTCGACGATGTCGTTCTGGCGATTGACATACCCATCATACTTTATCTGGACTTCTACTTGTGAGTCTACGTCGCGAGAAAACTTGACCACATCAGGATAGATAACTCTTATATCGGCAAGAGATATTTCGGGTCTTCGTAACAACTGGCTTAATTTTGTGGGATTTGTCAGGGTCATTTTCCCGAGCTCGGCGAGTCGTGAATTACTTTCGCCGCTCGGAATGAGTAGATTTGCTTCTAGATAGCTGACTAATTCTTCGATGGCTGATTTCTTTTCAAGGAACCGTTGGTATTCAGCTGCTCCCGCTAAGCCAATTCGGTGGCCGGCTTCGGTCAGTCGCAGGTCGGCGTTGTCCTCGCGCAATAATAGTCGGTACTCTGCGCGCGAAGTAAACATCCGATACGGCTCGCTGTCGGTGCCTTTAGTAACGAGATCGTCAATTAACACTCCAATGTATGCCTGGTCGCGCGAGAAGACTAGAGGCTCCTCCCCGCGCAGACTAAGTACCGCGTTGATACCGGCCATAATTCCTTGGGCGGCCGCTTCTTCGTAGCCCGTCGTGCCATTTATTTGGCCGGCATGATAGAGACCTTTCACGAGTTTAGTCTCTAGACTCGGATAAAGTTGCGTGGGTTCAAAATAGTCATACTCTATGGCGTAGCCATGACGCATGACTTCTGCTCGTTCTAAACCCTTGATCGAACGAACCATTTCGACCTGAACATCCAAAGGTAAGCTGGTAGAGAGCCCGTTGGGATAAACTTCTACCGTGTTCAGACCTTCCGGCTCAAGGAATATCTGATGCCTATCCTTGTCTGCGAAACGATGGATCTTGTCCTCAATGGACGGGCAATACCTCGGCCCACGGCTCTTGATTACACCCGAATACATCGGCGAGCGGTGAATGGCGCTACGAATGATCTCGTGGGTACGCGGATTGGTGTAAGTAATATGGCAAGGAACCTGGCGTTGCACCACGCCTGTGCTCGAAAATGAAAACGGTTGCGGTGGGTGATCGCCGTCCTGCACTACAAGTTCGGAAAAATCGATTGTTCTGCTGTCAAGACGCGGACATGTGCCGGTCTTGAGACGGCCCACCGTAAAACCGAGGCCAACCAATGATTCGCTTAGCCCATTGACGGCAAAATCCCCTGCACGCCCTGCGGCGTAATTCTTATCTCCTATATGAATCAGCCCTTTTAGAAACGTGCCGGTGGTCAGAATTATTTTGTGCCCATAAAACCGTTCGCCAATTTGGGTCTCGACTCCTTTGACTTCGCCATTCTCTACAATCAGCGCCTCGACACTGCCTTGTCTAAGAGTTAGCCCCGGGCAATTCTCGAGCACTCGCTTCATGCGCATTCGATAGAGTGCTTTGTCGGCTTGAGCCCTCGAAGCCTGCACAGCCGGCCCTTTTTTGGTATTGAGTATGCGGAATTGAATACCGGTCTCATCAATGGCTTTGGCCATTTCGCCACCAAGTGCATCGATCTCTTTAACCAAGTGACCTTTGCCGATTCCGCCGATCGCTGGGTTGCACGACATCTGTCCGATATGATCCAGATTTAGGGTCATGATCAGTGTGCTGCACCCCATCCGTGCTGCTGCCAAGCATGCTTCGATTCCGGCATGGCCAGCTCCAACGACAATCACATCGAATATTGAGTTTAAGTTCATGGTTTCACGTGGAACACTTGCGGACAATATTTTACAGACATAATTTTCACTATTATAAAATACTATTTTCCAATACAAAATTCTTTAAAAATACGTTCTAAAATATCTTCGCTGCTGACCAGTCCAATGATTTCTTCGAGCGCTTGGCGGGCGTCGTTGAGGTCGATAGCTGCCATCTCAAGTGGAAGGCCTTGCCTGAGCGTTTCGGCCGCTTGTGTCAATCCAGTGGCGCTGCGCAAAAGTTCGCTGCGGTGACGTACGTTAGCTATCGTAACCGATGGCTCGATAGCACAGCCGAGTATGAGCTCACGCAAACTTTTTTTTAGAGCTTCGATCCCGCTTCCCGTCTTAGCGGAGGTCGCCAACCTTGGGGTGATTTGCGTGACGAGCTGTTCCATTTCTAGATTCGGCGGTAAATCATATTTATTTACCGCAATAAGAGTCTTCTTCGATTTGGCGATTTGAAGCAATGTCCGGTCTTCAGCAGTCAGCGACACCGAACCATCGATCACGAGCACCACGGCATCGGCTTTTTCCAAGTGGTG